>REAS01000153.1 GCA_004294495.1 Sphingobacteriales bacterium | reverse complement strand
ATTAAACAGAAAAAACCCTCGAAATCACAAACCTAAAAAATTGTACAATATGGTGTATAAAAGAATATAGATATTGCTTAAGTAAACGACATTGAATGAACTATCATTAAAAACTGTTTCAAAAACAATATTTTTTTTTAAACGAATAGCCTCTTTAAGTACAACTCCTGTTCTGCTTTTAAAAACATCGGTCATTATAATTTCAAAATCAGAAAAATCATTCAATCTACTCCTAATGAAACTGGATTTACCCGCTCCATTTGGTCCTGTAATTACATAAAATTCAGGCTGATTCATTTATCAATTAATTTTCTTTTTAAAAGTATCAATAATTTTTAATGGGTGACCTTTATCATCAAACTCAATGTCAAATGAAACTAAAAAAACATCGCCGTTAGGATATTCTTTTTTCCAATATCCATCATCATCCTCTTTATAATAGTAAGGATTACCTAACTCAAAGGCTCTTTGTCTGCCTAAATCGGCAAAATTATTAAGATTGCTTAATAACCTATCAATTAGATTTTCCATAAGTAAATATACACTATTTGGATACTTGTTTAATTAATATTAAAAAGGCTTTTAAACCAATAGTAAATTATTTAATCAACTCGTCGTTTGGATGCTCTACACCATAACTATAAACTAACTTACGGTAAGTTACCACCAAAATTACGTTTGTAAACGGATAAGTTACAATTATACCTACTCCTAAAGCTAAAAAACCCACAACTATAAAACCTATTACTAACAATAATATGGTAACAATACGGGTTAGGTTGCCATACGTAAGTTCGCGACTTTGGCTTAATGAATGGAAAGATGACGCATCATCATCCACAATAAAACAAGGAAAAAACATAAAACGCATTATGGCCAAAACAAAAACAACAAAAACTAAAAAGCTTAAAAAACCAATTAAATATGGGGTGTTTTTAACTGTCTCAACAAAGTTTGCAAAACTGTTTAACTTTAATAATTGAGTATAAATAAGTGTAAATGTGCTAACAATAAAGCCTAATAAAAGTGTAATACTTATAAAGCTAGATATGTTTTTCCAGCTGGGTATAATGGTTTTGAAATCAAAATCACCATCTTGGTTATCATCAATTAATTTAAAAGTAAGTTTGTAAAAACCTAATGTTGCTACGCTATTGCCTAATAACACAATGGCTAAACCAATGAAATTTAGAAAGGCATTGCCAGATGACATTACAAAAATTGATAAAAACTGCAATACAAATAAACTTACAAATGCCACAGCCGAGTAGCCCATAAGTATTAAAAGGTTGCTACGTGTAATATCCCAAGCGGTTTGTAATACTTCTTTTACCGAAAAACTATTTTTCATTAATGATTTTTGTTTTTTAAAATAATGATGGTGATAAAATTTTGCGTAAACCCAAAGCCATACGCAAGCAGTTGAATAAACGATGCAAATATGCTTAAAAAAGCAACTTTAAGCGATTTATTTTTACTTAAGGAATCAAAAAATATTAACAAAATATAAACTGAGATTAAAAAATTACAGGTAGCTGCAATTTTAAGGTTAAACAGATTAAATATAAGCGAAAAACCTATAAAAAATGTAAACAGTGCAGGAAAAAAATGTACCGCTTTTAGCTGCGCTGGGTAATAAGTGTAAATGTTTATGCGGCCACGTCCAAAAAAATGCAGCTGCTTCCAAAATTGCAAAAAACTGGTTCTGCGTTTATGATAGACTATGGCTTTGTCAATTAAAGCAGTTTTAAATCCTGCTTGTTGTATGGCAATGCTATACAAAATATCTTCGCCCATACGGGTAATGGTAAAGCCGCCAACTTTTTCCCACACTTTGCGTGATAAACCCATATTAAAACTACGGGGATGAAACTGGCCACCAGCATTTTTATTTTTGCCCCTTATGCCACCTGTGGTAAAAACGGATGTCATGGAGTAACTAATGGCTTTTTGTATTGGCGTAAAACTGTGGTGAGCAGCATCGGGGCCGCCGTAAGCATCTAAATTATTTTTGGTTATTTCTTGATTTACTGTTGCTAAATAAATATCGGGTATCAAACAATCGGAATCGAAAATAATAAAATAATCTCCTTTCGCCCGCTCGAAGCCATAGTTGCGAGTAAAGCCTTGCCCAGTATTGGGTTTAAAAAAATACTGTATATTTAATTGTTGCGTAAAACTTTCTACAATTTCTTTGGCTGCATTTTGCGAACCATCTTCAATTACTAAAACCTCGAAATTGGAATAGGTTTGCAGTGTTAGGGTTTGTAAAAGTTCTTTAATTTCTAAAGGACGATTGTATAAAGGTATAATAATAGAAAAAAACATATTTGCAGGCCTGTACAAATATATTTATATTTTTGGTATTGCGTTGGCTTTTAACCAAGCTTGTACAGCTTCTAAACTTTGCTCGCCCGATGCAACGGAAAGTATAAAATCGGTTAATATTGTGTTGGTAACGCTGGGGCGGAGGTGGTATTGGTTAAAGTTTAAAAATAAAATACAAGCATCTAACCCTGTTCGTTTGTTACCGTCAGTAAAAATATGATTACAAATAATGTTGTGTAAATAAACCGCTGCTTTTTGGTATAACATTGGGTACATTGGTTCGCCAAACAAATCGGCACCAACAATATCTACTAAATAATCCAAAGAGTTCTCGTGTAAAAAATTATTAGGTGGAACAAAATTTCCCCCAAACCTTTCTATGTTGTTTTTATTTAAAAAACAAATTTCTGGTTTTGTAAGATAACGCATTAAGCAAGTGCTTTATAGGTTGCCTCAAATTGAGTATGAAATGGCGAAATAGCATCTAATATTTCTTTTTCATTAAACTCAGGCTTTTTAATTACTAATTGTAACTCTTCTTTCTCTTCGGGCTTTAAGGTTTGATAAATCTCCAAAACCTCAGCTACGGTGTAAGTGTGTTGTAAATCCATTTTGTAAAAATTTTATTAAGTAAATTTAAGAATTTTGTATCGGAAATGAAAAATAAAATTATTGCGCTACATTAATTTTATTTTTCATACAATTTAATCCCTGTTTGATTTTACTTTATAAAATTTCGCTTGCCGAAGATGTTTGCATAGCCCTATTTACTTTTTTTACCAAGCCCTGAAGTACATTACCTGGCCCAACTTCAACAAAATCGGTAGCTCCGTTTTCAATCATTAATTGTACAGTTTGGCTCCAGCGTACTGCACCAGTTAATTGGGCAATAAGGTTATGTTTTATTTTTTCAACATCTTGGTAAGGTTTGCCATCAATGTTTTGGTATATGGGGCAAATTGGTTCTTTAATGTCAACAGCTAAAATTGCTTTTTCAAGCTCTACCCTAGCAGCTTCCATCAATGGCGAATGAAAAGCACCACCTACGTTTAATTTTATTGCTCTTTTTGCACCAGCGGCGGTTAAAAGTTCGCAGGCTTTATTAATACCTGCAATACTACCACTAATTACCAATTGGCCCGGACAGTTATAATTTGCAGGCACAACAACATCGCTTATGCGTTGGCAAATATCTTCTACTGTAAAATCATCTAAACCTAAAATTGCTGCCATGGTTGATGGTTGTAACTCGCAAGCTTTTTGCATTGCATTAGCCCTTGCAGCAACTAGTTTTAATCCATCCCCAAAAGATAATGCACCTGCTGCAACCAAAGCCGAAAACTCTCCTAACGAATGACCTGCAACCATATCAGGTTGAAATTTATCTCCTAACTCTTTAGCTAAAATTACCGAATGTAAAAATATGGCTGGCTGCGTTACGTTGGTTTGTTTTAAATCTTCATCAGTACCGGTAAACATTAAATTGGTAATGCGGAAACCTAAAATTTCGTTTGCTTGCTCAAATAATTGTTTGGCTTGCGCCGATGATTGGTATAAATCACTGCCCATACCTACAAATTGTGCGCCTTGACCTGGAAATATATATGCTTTCATTTTTTTTAATATTGAATTTTAAAAAGTGTTTTAATTGGTTTAATCGGCAAATGCCTAAGCCAGTTTGGCGGTTATCAAATGTAAAAATTCGGACCGGGTTTTATCATTAATAAATTCTCCTGTAAAAGCCGAAGTTGTGGTAACCGAATTTTGCTTCTGTATGCCTCGCATACTCATACACATGTGCTTGCACTCTAAAACAACCGCAACTCCAGCTGGGTTTAAAGTATCTTGAATGCAGTCTCTAATTTGGTTGGTTAAGCGTTCTTGCACTTGTAACCTTCGGGCAAAAGCATCAACCACTCGTGGTATTTTACTAAGGCCAACTATATGACCATTAGGTATATAGGCAATATGGGCTTTGCCAAAAAAGGGTAATATATGGTGTTCGCACATTGAGTATACTTCAATATCTTTTACAATTACCATTTGGCTATACTCTTCCTCAAACATTGCCGACCGTAATATTTCTGCAGCATCTAATTTATAGCCGTGGGTTAAATACTGTAGTGCTTTTGCCACCCTTTCTGGTGTTTTTAGCAAACCATCTCGGGTTGGGTTTTCACCTAAATAGCCTAATATTTCCGAATAATTGGCGGCGATTTTATTAGTATTTTCGCTATCGTAATTGTGAATATTTTGATAGTTAGGGTGCGAGTTTTCGGTCATATTCTTAGGAATTTACTAATTAGCAAATTATTTGTAGGCTAAAATTTATCTGTTAAAAGCATATTTTTTAAAACAGCTTGGGCTGCCCAAGTACGGTTATCGGCTTGGTTTAACACCAAAGAATTTGGGCCATCCAAAATTTCATCGGCCAACTCTAAATCCCTTCGTACTGGCAAACAATGCATTATGCCCGCATTGTTGGTAAGTTTTAGCTTTTCGTTATCCATCATCCAACCTTTACCATCATTTAATATCTTACCATAATCTTCATACGACGACCAATTTTTTACATACACAAAATCGGCATTTTGTAAAGCTTGGTTTTGGTTGTGGTTTACTTTAGCGTTACCTGCAAACTGTGGCGAAAGCTCGTAACCTTCGGGGTGGGTAATTGTAAAATTAACATCGGCTTGGTTCATCCACTCCGCAAACGAATTAGCTACTGCCTGTGGTAATGGTTTTACGTGTGGCGCCCAAGTAAGTACAACTTTGGGTTTTTTAGTTTCCGCTGTGGCGGGATTTTTTGCTGCCCAAACTTCCTTAATGGTTATTAAATCGGCAAGGCTTTGCAATGGGTGGCGTGTTGCCGATTCTAAACTTATAACAGGTACTTTGCAATAGGTTACAAATTTATTAAATAAATCCTCTGTGTAATCGTAATCTCGGTTTTGTAATCCTGGGAAAGCCCTAAAGCCAATAATATCGCAATATTGTCCTAAAACACCGGCAGCTTCGCGAATATGCTCAACCGTTGTGCCATTCATTATTACACCGTCTTGGGTTTCTAAAGCCCAACCTTCTTTGTCTAAATTCATCACAATTACCTGCATTCCTAAATTTAAAGCCGCTTTTTGGCTACTAATTCGGGTTCGCAAACTTGGGTTCATAAAAATTAAACCTAAAGTTTTATTTTTACCCAAATGCTGGTGTGCATAAGGATTTTGTTTTAACGCTAAAGCCTCTGCAACTAAGCTATCAATGTTTTGCACATCATTTACAGAAGAAAATAGTTTCATTTATTAATTGTTTAAAAGTTTAGAAAAGGCGGTTAAAAACCTATCGGCATGGGCTTTACTTAAATTTAAAGCAGGTAAAAGTCTAATTACATTTGGTTTAGCTTCGCCTGTAAATATATGTTCTTTAAAAAGCAAATCAGCTTTAATATGTGCTAGTTCTTGCGGTAATTCAATACCTATCATTAAACCCCGGCCACGTACCTCAATAACCTGTGGTATTTTTTTAAGTTCGGTAATTAAATAATTGCCAACCGTTAGTGCATTTTGCATTAAATTATTTGTTTCCATTTCTTCTAAAACCGCTAATGCAGCTGCACAAGCTAAATGATTTCCGCCAAAAGTAGTGCCCAACATACCATACCAAGGGCTAAGTTTAGGGCTGATTGAAATACCCGCAACTGGAAAACCGTTGCCCATACCTTTTGCCATGGTATAAATATCAGCATTAACTTGGGCGTAATCGTGGGCGTAAAATTTACCCGTACGGCCATAACCACATTGTACACTATCGGCAATAAAATAAGCGCCAAAAGCATCACACATTTTGCGTATGGTTTGTAAAAACGCATCGCCAGCAACTTGTATGCCGCCTACGCCTTGTATACCTTCTACAATTACTGATGAAACTCGGTTACCATTTTCGGCAAAATAGTTTTCTAAAGCCATTACATCGCCAAAAGGCAAAAAAACTACATTTGGGGTTTGGTTTACCGGGGCAATAATTTTAGGGTTATCAGTTGCGGAAACCGCTAGTGAAGTACGCCCGTGAAAAGCTTTGGTAAACGAAACAATAATTTTACGTTTATTGGCAAACGAGGCTAATTTAAAAGCGTTTTCGTTGGCTTCGGCACCCGAGTTACATAGAAATAGTTGGTAATCTTCTCTGCCCGATATTTTACCAAGCTTTTCGGCCAATTGTACTTGTAGTGGTATTTTTATGAAATTTGAGTAAAAACCAATTTTATTTAATTGGTTAGTAAGCCTTTGTACATAATGCGCATTGGTGTGCCCAATAGATATTACTGCATGGCCGCCGTACATATCTAAATACTCTTGCCCATTACTGTCCCAAATTAGGCTTCCTTGGCCGTTAACAATTTCTATATCGTTTAAGGGGTAAACATCAAATAATTTCATAATTGTAAGTAAAAAATCGGCTTTAAGCCCCAATAATTTAGGTTACAAGATTAAGGTTTTTTAAGGAGTTTTTAAAGGTTAGTATGTATTTAACAACAACTTAAATCAAAATGAAAAAAAAGGCTTTGCTATAATTATTAATTTGCTTTTTTAATTCCCACGTAAAGCGTCAAAAAAACTAACTAATGAGTTCGGAACCAATATTGCCGTTATAATTATCCCCGAAAGGGCACCATAAAAATGGGCATCGTGGTTAATGTTATCGTTTTGTTTTTTAGCTAAATAAGATGAGTATAAAAGAAATAAACCGCCATACAAAACAGCTGGTATTGGAATTGGAATAGGAAAAATGATGAGTTTGGTAAATGGGAAAAACAAAATGTAACTAAATAACACGCCACAAACTGCACCCGAGGCGCCCAAACTGTGGTACATAAAATCATTTTTATGTTTGTTTATTGATGGTATATCGCACAAAACTAAGCAACCAATATAAACTAAAGCAAATTGCCAATGCCCTATAATACGCTCTAAATTAAAAGCAAAAAAGTAATAGGTTAGCATATTAAATATAAGGTGTGGCCAATCTTTATGTATAAAACCACTGGTTATTATTTGATAGATATTTTGTTTTTTTGCCACGCTGTATGGATGTAGCATTAGTTTGCCGTATATGTTTGCGTTATTAAATGCGTAAATACTGGTTATTACTGTAAGCAAAAATATGATGGAGGCAACTGGTGTTTCAAAATAGAAGGTTTCCATTTTTAGGTTAGGGTTTTTGTAATATTTTGGGTAAATTACTAAAAACTAATTGGTACGAATGATCAATTAGTTCGGTTATTAAATTATTGGGTAAGTTACCATCGAAGGTTACAGTATTCCAATGGGTTTTGTTCATGTGGTAACCAGGTACAATTTCCCAATATTGTGCTCGTAAAGTTACTGCATAATCTGGGTTACATTTTGCGTTAAACGTTTTGTTATCGTCTAAGCTTAATATCAAAAAAACTTTGTTGTAGAGTTTAAAAACTAAAATATCGTTACCAAACGGAAAACCCTCCGTTACAGAGGGTTTAGCTAAACAATATTCTCGAATAAACTCGGTGTTCAAAAAAAGCTTCTTATAGGTTTGTAATAAGTACCGAAAGAGCCAAAGTGATATTTGTAACTGATACTTAAAGTTCCATAAGTATCGGTAAATAAATTTTGAAACCCAGCATTAATATTATCGCTATATCCATTTATATTATCAGTTGTAGAAAAATTAGTTTTAAAACCAATAGATATTACATGGCGTATCTCATCGTAATCATCAAAACAGTTAACATGATATCCAACCTCTACAGGAACAGTGAGCGCTCCAAAACTACTTTTCCCAAAATCGCCAGGGTGTTGCCTGTTACCAATTGGGTTTTCACTTCGTTTATAGCCATTAGCTTCTGTGGGGCCAAAATCTTTTGAAGGATCATAATCTCCAACATTATTTTTTCCAGTAATATACCCAAAACCAGTTGAGAAATAAAAGTTTTTAAATAATAACAACCAATTATCAACATCGTATCTAAAAAACTGGCCTGCCACAACTGTACCTTTAAATTCAAATGTCATATAATCTGAAATATATTTTCTTCGGTAATCATCTGTTCCGTTTTTTAACCTACCATAAGAACCATATAAACCAACCGAAACATAAGGTGTTACATAATAATCGGTACTTAAACCTATAGCTAAGCCTTTGTTTGTTTCAAAAGATTTTGAGCCTTCAAAATTATAACCCCTAGGTTTATCATATCTAAAATCCATATAATCTATGGTTCCGCCAGTGTTTATACCAACGCTCCATCGTCTAAAATTTGATTGCGAAAATGAACTGGAAAAAATAAATGTAAGTACAAATATTAAAAGTATTCTTGACTTCATAAAAAATAATTAATACGATAAAAGGTTATAAATAACTGTTAAAATTATTGATATTAATTAGTTATACAAAATATTTAATGAATTTAGTTTTTGTTTATTGTAAGTTATAGCAATAATAGCCTATAAATGTGCACTTTAATATAATATAAATTATTGATTTTAAGTTGTTTAATAATTATTTAATCATTGAATAAAAATTTTAGAATAAATTAGTTGTGTAACAAATTTTTAACACTTTAGTTAAATATTTTTAGGGTTATACTGTAATTTTGCAATAATTTCAGTCGAAACTGTGTCGGCGTAAGCCCCATATGCATTAATTAAAACACCTTTTATGTTTCCCGATTTTGATTCAATTGCATAAACAATGCTACTATCCGCAGGATCAGATTCACCTTCGAAACGGAAGATTTTTTTAACTTCAAAATCATCAGGGAAAAGTTTTAGTTGTAAAGCGGTATCTTCTAAATGTGTTGCCCTTAAATTAAAATTACTGGTGTAACCATCTGCTTTTAACTGGGCTAGGGCATTAATTATACTGTCGTACTGGTGGTTTTCGGCTGCATGTATTTCCATTTTGAGTTAGATTAGTTGCTGTTTAATAATAACTTAAAAAATTGTGCCAAAAAAACTATTGTTTTGTATTAAGCATGGTTTTTAAAAATAACTTTGTATTTGATAAATAAAAAATAAATTGGCCAAAATTAAAACATCTTATTTCTGTCAAAGTTGTGGTTTTGAAGCCGCAAAATGGTTAGGCAAGTGCCCTTCATGCCAACAATGGAACACTTTTGTAGAGGAGGTAGTAGAAAAAATACCTGCGGGGGTACCCGATTGGAAAACAGACACTAGCGAAAATAAAAGTAGAGTAAATAAACCCAACCCCATACATGCAATAAAATATAGCGAAGAAGAAAGACTAATTACACCCGATAATGAGTTTAACCGTGTGTTAGGTGGTGGCATAGTTAGTGGCTCGTTGGTTTTAATAGGAGGGGAACCCGGCATAGGAAAATCAACTTTAATGCTGCAATTAGCGGTAACTTTGGTAGGGTTAAAGGTGTTATACGTATCGGGCGAGGAAAGTGAATCTCAAATAAAATTACGGGCAGAAAGGCTTTATCCCGAAAAGGAAAAAAATAATGCCACCCAAAGCGATTGTTATATTTTAACCGAAACTGCTACTCAAAACATTTTTAAACAAATAGAGCAATTACGGCCAAATATTGTAATTATAGATTCGATACAAACGTTACACTCGGCGCATATAGAATCTAGCCCAGGTAGCGTATCGCAAGTGCGAGAATGTACTGCCGAATTATTGCGTTTTGCAAAAGAAAGTGGCACTCCAGTATTTTTAATTGGACATATTACCAAAGATGGAATGATAGCGGGGCCTAAAATACTTGAACACATGGTGGATACTGTTTTGCAATTTGAGGGGGATAGGCACCATGTTTACCGTATATTACGTTCAATAAAAAATAGGTTTGGCCCTGCGGCCGAGTTAGGTATTTATGAAATGCAAGGCAACGGCTTACGTGAGGTTAGCAACCCATCCGAAATTTTACTTTCGCAACGTAACGAACCTTTAAGTGGTGTTACCATATCGGCAACTATGGAAGGTATGCGCCCAATGTTAATTGAGACCCAAGCTTTAGTAAGCACATCGCCTTATGGCACACCTCAACGTAGTGCAACAGGTTTTGATACTAAACGTATGAATATGTTATTGGCCGTTTTAGAAAAACGTTGCGGTTTTAAACTGGGCACAAAAGATGTTTTTTTAAACATTGCTGGCGGTATTAAGGTTGAAGATCCTAGTATTGATTTGGGTTTGGCGGTTGCTATTATATCTTCACACGAAGATATGCCCATATCTTACAAAACTTGTTTTGCTGCCGAGATTGGACTTTCGGGAGAAATTAGGGCCGTTACGCGGGTAGAGCAGCGTATATCTGAAGCGCAAAAATTAGGTTTCGAGCAAATATTTATTTCTGAATACAATAAAAAAGGCTTAGATTTTTCTAAATATAATATCGAAATAAAACCAGTAAGTAAAATAGAGCAAGTTTTTAACTTGCTTTTTGGCTAATAAAAAAAACTAAATTACCTTAAAAGTTTTCATACCTTATTTACTAATTTTACCCTAATTTTCATCTCATTATAGCAACGTTCACAAACTTTATAATAAAATACAATTTGGCTTATTTAGCGGTTGGATTTAACTAAGAGTAAAATTTACATAGTTTAAATACCTTATTATTCAATATTTGTTTGGGGGCAAAAACACACCCATCATTTTGGTAAATTATTTCACTTTTTTTAAAGAAATTTTTAAACTTTTACCAAAAGCCTTAATTTTAAAAAATTGCTAAAATAGTTTTTGTTTTATAGATTGCATTATCCTAAAAAAACAAACAGTTATGAAACATGCCAGCATTTATATTTTATTATTCACATTGCTTTTGGGCTGCAAAAACCCAGCCCCAAAAATGAAGTTTTACAATTGGCCTAAAGCTACACCACCCATAGCAGAAATTATTCCGCACCACCGAGTTATACATCAAGACAGCGTTTTAGACAATTATTATTGGATGATTGATTATTTTACCAAAGGCCCACAAAGCACAAAAGTGTTAGATTATTTACAAGCCGAAAATAATTATGTAGATACCATGATGAAAGGTACAAAGCAGTTACAAGCCAATTTGTTTACCGAATTGAAAGGTAGAATTAAAGAGAAAGACGAAAGCGTACCCGTTTATAAAAACGGTTATTTTTACTATACCCGTACCGATGATGGGCAACAATATTTTAAATATTGCCGCAAAAAAAGTAGTTTAAATGCCAAAGAAGAAGTTTTATTAGATGTAGACGCTTTGGCAAAAGGCAGTAGTTATTACTCGGTAAACGGGTTTAGTGTTAGCCCAAACCAAAAACTGTTAGCTTACGGAGTTGATAAGGTTTCTCGCCGCCAATACACCATTTATATTAAAAACCTAGAAACTGGCGAAATATATAAAGATGCAATTACAAATACCGATGGTGACGCCGTTTGGGCTAACGATAACAAAACTATTTTTTACACCTCTAAAAATGAAATTACCCTTTTAGCCGAAAAAATAAAAACACACCTACTCGGCACTCCCTCCCAAACAGATATTACCGTTTATCACGAAAAGGATAATACCAACTATATTGGTGTTGATAAATCTAAAAACGAAGCTTTTATTTTTATTCAATCTAGCGGCACTTTAACCACCCAAATTAGATTTATTAATGCCAACAAGCCCAACTCCGATTTTAAAGTTTTTGCTGCCCGCACTAAAACGTTTTATATGAGGTAATGCCAGTTGAGAATAAATTTTTAATTCGCACTAACTGGAATGCAAAAAACTTTAGGTTAATGGAATGCGCTTTAGATAAAACAGAAAAAGAAAACTGGAAAGAAATTTTACCCAACCGCAAAAATGTTTTACTAGAAAGTGTTGATGAATTTAAAGATTATATAGCAATGTCGTTTACTTAAGCAATATCTATATTCTTTTATACACCATATTGTACAATTTTTTAGGTTTGTGATTTCGAGGGTTTTTTCTGTTTAATCTTA
>REAS01000152.1 GCA_004294495.1 Sphingobacteriales bacterium | reverse complement strand
ATTAAACAGAAAAAACCCTCGAAATCACAAACCTAAAAAATTGTACAATATGGTGTATAAAAGAATATAGATATTGCTTAAGTAAACGACATTGGAATACGATTAATAAATTTTAAAATAATTTAAAAAAATGTGTGTAAGTTTTTTTTTTTATATAAAATCAAATCCGTTAATTATCAATGGTTTACCATTTTTTCCAAACTCAATATCAATTAGTGGTATTTTGTCATCGTCAATTTCGAGAATATATTGGGTTATTTTTTTAAAATCTTTATGAATTTTAAAGCCATTGTCTTCGGCAAATTGGTTAGCACCATAAATAATATTGTGCGCTTTGTTATAATCTATTTCAATAAAATTGTCTCTACTAATTAAATTATCAATAGTATTTTGTGTTTGGCTAAAATTAAAAAAAGTATTTTTTGTACCCAACGCAAATAAATCAACTAAATAAACACCAAATGTAAACTTAGCTTCGGTGTGTTTTCGCACTATAATTATGCTTGCCATACCACTTTTTTCCCAATTTTGGTTTATATAACATTTATGAATTGGTAAACTGCGTACTCTAGTTTTAATATAATGTAATGGCGAAAACTGGGTTTGTTGTTTTTGTGGTATCATTTTTTTGTGGTTTATTTTTTAGTAATTTTCTTAATTTCTTTATCTAAATCAGAAAGGTAATTTTTGTCTTGTATAATTCTAAACGCTTCGTATTCTAAGTGTGCTTTATCTATTGCCTGTTGGTGAGATATGTTACCGGCATTGGGTAGCAATTCTAAACTGTTACTTTCTAAAAATTTATTGGTTCGTTGCAACCAATCTGCCATATTTAAAAGTTGATTTCTGCGGGCAGTAAACTCGGCTAAATCTAAGAAAGCACTTACCAATAAGTTTAAATCGCCAATCTCGTTTTCGGCTAAATAATTTTTGGCAATGCTTACATCGCTTTTTAATATTTTGCCTTGGGGCGAGTTTTTCCACGACGTTAAACCCATAAAATCTTTGCTTTTATCAACTCGGTTATAAATAATTTCTGCGGCGGTTTTACCTGTAACGGAAAAGTGTAATTTGTTTTGTACCATTTTATAAAACAGAATTGTTTCTTCGGCATTTTTGGAATAATCGGCACTACACTGCTCAAAAATATCACCTAATTTTTGATACAATCTGCGTTCGCTACTGCGTATTTCGCGTATGCGCTCCAGCAGCTCATCAAAATAATCTTTACCAAAGGGTTTGCCATTTTTTAGCATTTCATCGTTTAACACAAAACCTTTGGTAATAAATTCTTTTAAGGTTTGTGTAGCCCAAATTCTAAATTGAGTGGCCTGTTTAGAGTTTACACGGTACCCAACGGCTATAATTGCATCAAGGTTGTAGAACTCAACCTTTCTTTTTACCTCTCTTACACCTTCCTTTTGAACTGTTTCCAAAATGGAAATAGTTGAAAGTTGCTTTAATTCTTCGGTTTCATAAATATTTGCCAAGTGTTTGCTAATAGCAGGTACTTCAACTCCAAACAACCCAGCAATGGCCTTTTGGGTAAGCCAAAAATTATCATTAAAATAAGTAACGTTAATATTTACCGACCCTGTATTGGTGCTGTATAACACTATTTTGTTTTCCATTTGGCTGTATAATTAAAACATCAAAATAAGCAAAATTTTTAACCTAAACCAGTTTTTTTTGCGTGAGGGATTGAAGTGGAAAGCCCGGAATCCCGATTTTTCTTCGGGATGAGGACTTGCAACAAAAAGCCCGACTTAAAAGCACAAAATGCAACCCCAAAAGGTTGCATTTTGTGCTTTTAAGACACGCCCTAAAAATTAATTAAAATCTAAATAGCTACATTATGCTCTCTTAAAGCATCGTTTAGTGATGTTTTTTTATCTGTTGATTCTTTACGCTGCCCAATAATTAAAGCGCAAGGAACTTGAAAATCTCCGGCTGGAAACTTTTTTGTGTAAGAACCTGGTATAACCACCGACCTTGCAGGTACTACCATTTTATATTCGATAGGTTGAGGGCCACTAACATCAATAATTTTTGTGGATGCTGTAAGTACCACATTTGCACCCAAAACTGCTTCACGCTCAACCCTAACACCTTCAACCACAATAGCTCTAGATCCAATAAAGCAATTATCTTCGATAATTACCGGTGCGGCTTGTATAGGTTCTAAAACGCCACCAATGCCAACGCCGCCGCTTAAATGTACGTTTTTGCCAATTTGCGCACACGAGCCTACTGTTGCCCAGGTATCAACCATTGTACCTTCATCAACATAAGCGCCAATGTTTACGTACGACGGCATCATAATTACCCCTTTAGCTAAGTATGCACCAAACCTTGCAATACCGTGTGGTACAACTCTAACTCCCAGTTCTTTATAATTGGTTTTGAGTTTCATTTTATCGTGAAAAACAAACGGACCAACTTTAATTTCTTCCATATCGCGTATAGGAAAATACATAATAACCGCTTTTTTAATCCACTCATTTGTATGCCAAATATTGCCAACAGGCTCGGCAACACGCATTTCACCTTTATCTAAATGGTCTATAATGCGTTCAATAATGTCTCTATATTCTTTAAAGTTTAATAGGTTTCTATCGGCCCAAGCCTCTTCAATTGCTTTTTTGTATTCGGATATCATAATTTTGTTTTGAACCGCAAATTAAATTATTTTTATTAATAATATTTCTATTTATTTTTGAAGAATTATATGGCCGAAAAATTAAGAATTGATAAATATTTATGGAGCATTAGGGCGTTTAAAACCAGAACTTTAGCTACCGATGCTTGCAAAGCTGGCAGAGTAAAGCGAGAAGGCACAAATTTAAAAGCCAGTTACGAAGTTAAAGAAGGCGACATTTTTAGCATTTCTAAAGCTGCCGAAAAAAAAATAATTAAAGTAATTGCTTTATTGTACACTAGGGTGGAAGCAAAAAAAGCGGTTTTATTTTATGAAGATTTAACGCCTGAGGAGGATACATTAAAGTTTAAATCCGTTTTTATGCCATCGGTTTTAATTCGCGATGGCGGTACTGGCAGGCCAACTAAAAAAGATAGACGAGATATTGATATTTTGCAGGAAGGTTGGTTTGATGAAGAAGAGTAGTAAAGCTTTAATTAAAATATTTAATTGTTTAATTTACAAAACATAATATTAAAATAGTTTACTGGTAAAAACCAAATTGTAAATAAGCTTTAGGGCAAAAATTATAATTAGCACACCAGCAACTCGGTTTAGCTTTACAATGTAAGTTGATTTAATTTTAGAGCGTAACTTGTTGGCGTAAAAAGCTTTCAAAACATCCATACTAAAAAGAACAATTAAAATAGTTCCAAAAAATACAATTAAATCGTTTTTTTCTAAATGACCTTTAAGTGTATATACTCCGCTAGTTACACTTATCCAATACAGCAAAATAAAAGGATTTAGCATACACATTAAAAACCCTTTTAAAAAATAACCAGCGTGTTTTATAGAAGGTAATTGCTTGGTTTGGTAATTAAATTTTACTTTCTTAAAAACATAGTACAAACCTATAAACAACAAAAAAGCACTTCCTAATATACCAATTTGCATGTGGTATTTGGTTTCCAAATCAATAAGTGAAGTGCCAAAAAGGGTTATGGCTACGTAAATAGCATCAGATAATACTACGCCACTAGCTAAAGCTACCCCAGCTAAAAAACCTTTTTCGATACTTGTTTTAATTAATGCAAAAAAAACAGGTCCAGTTAAAAAAGACAATGCAATGCCTAAACCGATGCCCGAAACAACCAATTCTATCATTATTTATCTGGTTTAATTTTAGTTTTAATTTGGTATTAATTAGATGTTCGCAATTTGGTTTAAAAAACCCACTTAGCCTTATAAAAATTGTAAAAATTGCATAAAATATATTTATGTTAGCGGAAATTTATAAAACCATAAAAATTTAAACCCGTTATAAAATGAGTGATAACAACAAAAGTAATAGTTCGGCTTTGTACACGCTAATTATTGTTTTCTTTTTTTGGGGCTTTGTAGCCGCCAGTAATGATATTTTAATACCTGTATTTAAAAAGGCTTTTGATTTAACACAATTACAAAGCCAATTGGTATCTTTTGCCTTTTATATAGCTTACACAGTTGGTTCGCTTATGTATATGGGGGTTTCGGCATTGTTAAAACAAGATTTAGTAAATAAAATAGGTTATAAAAACGGACTAGCTTTAGGTTTAGTAATATCTGCAATTGGCACTTTGTTTTTTTACCCTGCGGCAAACTTAGGCTCGTTTCCTTTAATGTTAACAGGTTTATTTATTGTAGCTTTAGGTTTTGCTTTGCAACAAACGGTTGCCAACCCCTTGGCAATTGCTTTAGGACCAATTAATACTGGATCGCAAAGGTTAATAATGGCAGGCGGTGTAAATAATTTTGGTACTACAATTGGGCCACTAATTGTAAGTTTCGCTATTTTTGGGTCAAGTACAAATGCAACCAGTAATATAAGTATTGAAAGCGTAAAAATACCTTATTTGGTACTAGGGGTAGTATTTTTAGCTGTAGCATTATTGTTAAAGTTTTCTAAATTACCAGATAAACCTGCCTTAGTTGAAGAAGGAATTGATGAAGACATTTCGGCTAAAAAATCGGCTTTAGCTTACCCACAGTTGGTTTTTGGGATGGTAGCTATTTTTGTTTACGTAGGAGTTGAGGTATCAACCGCTAGTAATTTACCTGCCTATATGGAAAAAGATTTAGGTTTTGCATTAAAAGACATTGCCCCATATATTTCGTTATACTGGGCAAGTTTAATGATAGGCCGTTGGACAGGTGCCGTTGAAGCATTTACCAACAAAATAAGTTTACAAAAAATATTAAGGTTTGTTGCGCCTTACTTAGCTTTTGGTGTTTTTCTAGGAGTGAACGCAATAGCTAACAATAATTTAGCCCCTTTTTATGTGTATGGGTTTGTTATTATTGTTTTAATACTGGCCGATATTGCCAGCAAAGGTAACCCTGCCCGTATGTTGCTTATATTCTCATCTTTAGGTATTGTTGCTTTGTTAATAGGAATGTTTACCAAAGGTATGGTAAGTGTTTATGCATTTACCAGCGTAGGTTTATTTTGTAGCACTTTATGGCCTTGTATTTTTACTTTAGCTGTTAGCGGTTTGGGTAAAAAAACCAGCCAAGGTAGTAGTTTTTTAATTATGATGATTATGGGCGGAGGTTTAATCAGCTTGTTACAAGGTTATGTTTCGGAACTTGTTGGCATACAACACAGTTATATTGTAGGTGTTTTATGTTTTGCATACTTGGCATATTATGCCCTAAAAGCCAGTAACGTATTAAAAAAACAAGGTATAAGTTTCGATACAAAACTAGCTGGAGGGCATTAAATATATTATTCAAACACAAGCCCTCCTTTTTTAAATTAAGAAGGAGGGCTTTTTTTTAACAAACAATGCAAAAAAAATCGTTCGACGATATTTACATGAACCTAGCTATTGATTTAGCTCAAAAATCTCACTGTGTTAAAGCACAAGTTGGGGCGGTACTTACCAAAGATACCCGCATTATATCAATAGGTTACAATGGGCCACCAGCGGGTACGCATAATTGCGATGAAGAATGGCCAGTTGATGGTTGTGCCCGAGATTCTCGAAACTCTTGTTCGCTAGCTTTACACGCCGAAGAAAATGCAATTTTATATGCCGTAAAAAATGGTGCCCAAATACAAGGTGCTACTTTATATTGTACTTTATCGCCCTGTATTGCTTGCGCAAGGTTAATTTTAACATCAGGCATTAAAAAGGTTTTCTTTAAAGATTCTTACGCGAAATACAAAGGATTACCAAGTGATGAAGGAGTTGATTTTTTAAATAAGTTTGGGGTATTATGTTGCCAAGTATGATTTTGATATATTGATACATACTTAATCAATTATTTGATTGTTTATAACCTTATTATTTTATTATTAAACACAAACTTATTAAATACATACAAACATAATAAACTTGTACTTACGCTAAGTAATGAGCCAAAAACAACATCTCCAAAAAAATGCTGTCCCAAATATATTCTTGAGTATCCTACCAAAAAAGCAACAAACAGAAAAAATAAATCTAACTTATTGTTTTTAAATAAGTAAGCTGCATAAAAGGCTAAAGAAAAAGCAGTTATGGTATGTCCAGATGGAAAACTATTATTTGTGTACACCGTTACACCTTCCACAAAATGAACCACTTTATTGTTAGCAAACCAAGCAAAAGGCCGTAATTCGTTACTAAAAAATACCCTTTTAAACACCGTTGAAACTAAAGATGTGGAAGCAAATATTGCAATACCAAAATAAAAATCTTTCCTTTTAATATAGAAAAAAGCAACAATTAAAAATATGGCAAAACTAAAACCATCGCCAATATAAGTTACTTTTGAACAAAGCAAATCAAAAAAATTGCTGTGTTTGTTGTTTATATGTAAGAAAATACCCGATTTGCTGTAAAACAGTAAAACCAATAAACAAAAAAAAAGCAATACAGAATAGGGTAGGAGGAAGTATTTTAATTTTTTTACCTGATCTAACATTCGTTTAGTATTTTTTGATAAAGCTAAAAACAAATAAATAAATTGTAATAAAAATTTTGGAAAAGGTTTTAATTACCTTTGCTTTTGATTTTAAATAAAAATAATGACGTTTGAACAACTAAATATACCCAGCCAACTAATAGAAGGCCTTGCCCAACTTAACATAATAACACCAACCGAAATTCAAGAAAAAGCAATACCAACATTATTAAAATACAATTCCGATTTTATAGGGCAAGCCCAAACAGGCACTGGTAAAACGGCCGCTTTTGGTTTACCTATTTTGGTAAATATTGATACTAAAAATCCTAAAATACAAGCCATTATTCTTTCGCCAACTCGCGAGTTAGCCCAACAAATTGCCAAACAGTTGTTTAAATTTACCAAATTTGACACTAAAAAAACTTTTGTTGAAGCCGTTTATGGTGGCGAAAAAATTGAAATTCAAATTGCAAATCTTAAAAGACCTACACATATTTTAGTTGCAACACCAGGCCGATTAATAGATTTGTTAAACCGTAAAATGGTTGATTTAAGTGCGGTAAAAACTGTAGTTTTAGACGAAGCCGATGAAATGTTAAGTATGGGCTTTAAAGCCGATATGGACGAGATTTTAACTCATACTAAAAACCGTAAAAACCTTTGGCTATTTTCGGCAACTATATCAACCGATATACAGCAAATTATTGATACTTACATGCGTAGCGATGTGCCAAGCGTTAAAATTGCAAAAAACGAAGTTGTAAATACAGCAATTACGCACCAATATTTAGTAGCCGATATACCACAAAAACTACCTGTTTTAATTAAGTTTCTAAAAACTCAAAATGAGAATAGGGGGATAATTTTTTGTAAAACCAAAGCAGCTGCACAAAATTTAGCGTCACAATTAATAAGTAAAAACATAGCTACGGATGCTTTGCATGGCGATTTAGGGCAGCGAGATCGAGAAAAAGTAATGCGGGCTTTTAAAAACGAAAAGCTTAAAATTTTAATTGCTACCGATGTTGCCGCCCGTGGTATTGATGTTCAAGATTTAGCCTACATTGTACAGTATCAATTACCCGAGCAAACCGAATATTATACGCACCGCAGCGGCCGAACTGCCAGGGCTGGTAAAAAAGGACTAAGTTTAACTTTTATTTTACCCCACGAAGGTGCAAAAATTACTAAGCTAGCAGCCGAACTCAATATAGAATTTGAAAAGGTTGAATTTTAAACTAAAAAAGCCCTAAATTTAAAATTCAGGGCTTTTTTTATGCTAATTAAACTGTAAATTATTTTAGTGGCTTTACTAACTTAGGGTTGTACAAATGTGAATCTAAAAAATAACTTTTGCTAAACTCGCCTTGCTCTATATTCATAATATTTAAGTTTAAAGTAGAGAATGATAATTGATACTCTTTACCTGCAAAAGAGTAAACAATTTTATCTCCTAATTTTTGTGTGTCGGATGGTTTTAATATCTCCATTGGTTTGCCTTGCTTATTTTTTATTATGGTTACCGATGTGGCATCGTTTATTATTGTAAAATAATCATAACCCGCATTTGTCACCAACGAATGGTAATTATAAGTTTGAGAATAAGATTTTGCACTGCAAAATAAAAAGGCAATAAAAAGTAGTTTTTTCATGTTATGATTGTTTGAATTTTGAAGAACAATATTGCTTTTAATAATTCTAAAATCCAAATTAAATGGTTTTATAATTTCATATCTTTTGTAGCGTATTTTAATCTTAATATTTGTCTTATAATTAATATTATGTTAAGTAAGTGTATTTGCAATATACTTTACTTATACATTAGTACGTCAATTATAAAATATCATTAGCACTTACCCGTTTTGATTGTGTATAGCAAAAATTATATATTTGTAATAGGTATGCTAATCAATAAAGATAATTTAATAAAAGAATTTGGGTTTCGTACTTCGCGAAGTGGCGGTAACGGAGGCCAAAATGTAAATAAGGTTTTTAGCAAAGTTGAACTTTTTTGGAATGTTGCCCAATCCCAAATTTTTAATGAAACAGAAAAAAATAGTATTCAACATAAATTGCAAAATAAAATTACTAAAGATGGTTTTTTGCAAGTTATTGCCGAAGAAGATCGTAGTCAATTAAGAAATAAAGAAATTGCTATAAAAAAAACATTTATCCTTATTGCCAATTGCTTAAAAATTGAAAAGCCCCGCAAACCTACAAAACCCAATAAAACGGCTATTGCTAAAAGATTAAATAATAAAAAGAAAGTCGCATTAAATAAAATAAACAGATTAGTTAAGTGGTATTTGTAATTATTTAATTATAAACAACTTGTATTATAGTAAAAAACACTCAAATAATTAAATTATGCTAAAAAAAACACTTTTAATTTTTGCTTTACTTTCCCCATTTTTAGGTTTTGCTCAAATAAAAAACTTAGAATATAAAGCAATGTTAGATAGTTTATATAGCCATACAGTGCCCTTAATTTCGGTTGATTCGTTAAAACATTTAAAAAATATTTATGTTTTAGATACGCGAGAAACTAAAGAATTTGAGGTTAGCCATTTAAAAAACGCATTAAACGTTGGTTATATTTGGTTTGATATGCGAACAATTTATAATATACCTAAAGATGGTACTGTAGTTTTGTATTGCTCGGTTGGTTACCGTAGCGAAAAAATTGGCGAAAAACTTTTAAATAATGGTTATCAACATGTTTATAATTTATATGGAAGCATTTTTGAATGGGTAAACCAAGGCAACCCAGTATATAAAAGCAATGGAATACAAACTTCAGAAATTCATACTTACGATAAAAAATGGGCCAAATGGCTAAAAAAAGGCACCAAAGTTGATTAGCTTAACCCAGCATCTCCAACAAATCGTTCTCCCCTATTAAAGGTATTTTTAGTTTATTTGCTTTTTCTAATTTGGCTGGACCCATATTATCGCCAGCTACCAAATAATTTAATTTGGCCGATATACTGCCTAATATTTTCCCTCCATTTGCTTCTATCATTTCTTTTAATTGTTCTCTGTTAAATTTTTCAAATGTACCCGAAAGTATAAAATTTTGTCCCGTTAACTTATTGCTTTCTAATACCTTATCTTGTTGGTTGCTAATAAATTGTAAACCACTTTGCTTAAGTACTTCTATTTGTTGGTTGTGGTTAATATCTAAAAAATAATCAACCACACTTTGGGCAATTCGTTCGCCAATTTCGTCGGTTTGGGTTAGTTGCTCTAAACTTGCGGCTTGTAAATTTTCAATAGTTTTAAAATGATTTACCAGCTTGCGTGCTACAGTTTCGCCCACGTAACGTATGCCTAAACCAAAAAGTAATTTTTCGAAAGGCATAGTTTTGGAGTTTTCTATACCTGCCAACATATTGGTAATAGATTTTTCGCCAAAACGCCCAATTTTTTTTAGCTCTTCTTCGTGGTTTTTTAATGCGTAAATATCGCTGATATGTTTTAAATAACCTTTTTGGTAAAGGGTTTCAATGGTTTCGGCTCCCAAGCCATCAATATTCATTGCCTTACGACCAATAAAATGCTGCATTTTAGCCACTATTTGTGGTGGGCAAGCCTCGTCGTTAGTGCAATAAAAAGCTACTTCGCCATCGGTACGTACTAACTCAGTATCGCACTCGGGGCAGTGGCTTGGGTAAATTATTTTTTGCGCATTTGCAATTCTTTTATCCCGGTTAACTGATATTATTTTGGGTATAATTTCGCCCCCTTTTTCCACTAAAACGGTATCGCCTTGGTATAAATCTAACCTTTCTATTTCGTTTGCGTTGTGTAAAGTTGCTCGTTTTACGGTAGTGCCTGCCAATAAAACAGGTTTTAAATTGGCCACAGGTGTAACTGCACCAGTACGGCCAACTTGGTAAGTAACTTTTTCTAACACGGTTTCTACCTCTTGGGCTTTGTATTTATAACTTATTGCCCAACGGGGCGATTTTGCCGTAAAACCTAGTTCTTGCTGCTGTTGGTAGTTATTTACTTTAATTACAATGCCATCAATATCATAACTTAAATTAAATCTTTCGGTTTCCCAGTGTTTAATAAAATCTAAAACTTGACTTATATTTTGGCAAAGCCGATTGTGTTCGCAAACCTTAAATCCCCAATTATGAACTGCCGAAAGGCTCTCCCAGTGGGTTGTAAAAGGATTGGTATCACTGTAAAGGAAATACAAAAAACAATCTAATGGGCGTTTAGCTACCTCGTTCGAGTCTTGCATTTTTATAGTACCCGAAGCAAAATTACGCGGGTTGGCATACGGAATTTCGCCGTTTTCTATTTTTTCTAGATTTAGTTTTTCAAAAGCGGCTTTGTGCATAAACACTTCGCCACGTATATCAAATTGTTCGGGTACTTTTTCTCCGCTTATGGTGGTTGGTATGGTACGAATAGTTTTTACGTTTGCAGTTACAACATCTCCTTTTGCGCCATCGCCACGAGTTACTGCCCTTAATAATTTACCATCTTGGTAAGTTAAACTCATTGATAAGCCATCAAATTTCAGTTCGCAAACGTATTCAAAATCTTCGCCTATTGCTTTTTTTATGCGTTGGTCAAAGTCTAATAAATCTTGTTCGTTATAGGTATTGCCCAACGATAGCATTGGCCATTGGTGTACAAAGTTTACAAAATTTTTGGTAATCTCCCCTCCTACTTTTTGCGTTGGCGAGTTGGGTAATATTAATGTTGGGTTTTCTTTCTCAAGCTGCTCTAGTTGTTTTAGTTTTTGGTCGAAATCGTAATCAGAAATTTGCGGCATTGCCAAAACGTAGTAGTTGTAATTGTGCTGTTGCAACTCGGTTACTAGGTTTTGTATTTGGGATTGTGTGGTTTGCATTTTTGTATGAATGTTAAAACATAACACTGGAAGCCTTCGCTTATAGCGAAGTCTTCCATATTAGTTCATAAAAATTAAATTTTATTCCAGTTCTAATTGGATTTTTAAAGGAAGACTTCGCTTGGAGCGAAGGCTTCCTAATCAAACTCAATTTCAAATTTATTTAAATTCTTTAAAATAAATTCACGATTATGGAACTTTTCATACTCCGCTTTATTACCAAACCACAAAATAACCTCATCTCTTTCCAACTTAGTAGCGGCGGTTAATAAATGTGAATGATAAGAAGAATGTGGGTAATCTCTAAAATCATTTACAAAACCATGTTTTTGAGGATTAAAATGAATGTAGTAAACGATTTCAGAAAAGTAAGAATCATTCTTTACAGATATTCTTCGAAAAGGTTCTTCGAAAAGGCGTCCTGTACGATTATGAGCTTTATTTAAAGATTGCGAATAGCTTTTAAAAAAACTTGCAAAAGCATTACTAAGTACCCAAGATATATCTTTGTTGATTGGAATTTCTCTTTTTACTACACCAATTTTTGAAGTATTTGTAACTAAGTTTTCATTTGTTATCAATTTTATTTCTTCTGTAGATTTTGTACGAACTAACAAATGAAAATGATTTTTAAGCAAACAATAGGCGTAGGTTGAAACATAAGGACTTACATAAAGTGCATATTTTGAAAGAAAATAAGCATAGTTTTTCTCTTCTTTAAAAATATTTTCACCATTTATACCTCGATTATAAATATGATAAAAGCTATCAGGTTGTAATGGTTCTATGTTGTTTTTCATCGGTTTATTTCATTTTTAATATTTTAAGGAAGACTTCGCTTAGAGCGAAGGCTTCCTACACGTAAACAAAATCCTTTTTAGCTGTTAACCAAACAACCTCATTCATAAATTTCTTATTTACTAAATCTATTTTAAGATGTGTAATTAGTTGCAGTTCATTTTGCAAACTCAAGTAATTATGTAGGTTTAAAAAGGTATTCGGTAACGTTTCGTAAACAATATCTAAATCGCTGTTGGGGGTTTCTTCACCACGACTGTACGAACCAAATACACCTAAAGATATAATTGGATATTTGGCTTTTAGTGCAGGGCAAACGCATTTAACTTTGCCATAAGAATAAAAAATATTTTAACTTAAACAAAATTAATTTAAGCACAATAAACCCTCTCGGGTTTATTACCG
>REAS01000097.1 GCA_004294495.1 Sphingobacteriales bacterium | reverse complement strand
ATTAAACAGAAAAAACCCTCGAAATCACAAACCTAAAAAATTGTACAATATGGTGTATAAAAGAATATAGATATTGCTTAAGTAAACGACATTGATTTATAATAGTTAACTATAGGTATAACATTGCTTAGTAAAGAGAGTTGGTTCATTGCATATTCAGCCGTTTTTATACCGAAGTACCGTTCAATAATTTCCGCATATTCATTTAGAATATCGGTAGTTACGCATAAGTTAAATTTTGAGTTTAGTAAAGA
Source organism: Sphingobacteriales bacterium (assembly GCA_004294495.1). Lineage (GTDB taxonomy): Bacteria > Bacteroidota > Bacteroidia > Sphingobacteriales > Sphingobacteriaceae > Pseudopedobacter. Next base: position 3,167 of record REAS01000097.1, on the reverse strand, counting down.
TTCCCAAATCCAGAAATGTGGTGATTTTCTTGAAATACTAGCAACCAATACATTGGTATCAAGAACAACTCGCAACATATTACTTACTTATTCTATTGTGGCTGCTCAAAATTTTATCAAATGTTGCGTCATTCAGGTTATTTTCTGAAATTACTTTATCAAGATGGTTTTGCATTTTTTGATGGTTAAATTGCAAAAGAGTTTTTTTTAAATCATTCAAATCTTGATCCGAATAACTTTTATTAACCAAGCTAAGCACCATCATTTGAGCCTGAGTAAAGGGTTGAGTAATGTTCATAATAATACTTAAACTTGTGTTTTTTTTAAGAGCAAAAAGGTGTAAATTTTAATATTGTAAATTTAATATATTTTAATTACATAGTTTGCATTATTAAAAAAAATGCCCGATTAGGGGAATTGCCATTGCAGTTATTTTATATTTATTGAGCCATTTTTCCTTGGTTGGTGGCACACTATACCAAATTTGCCGTTGTTTGGTGTGCCACCAACCAATGAGCTGGAAGTTCTGTCACTCAGAACGCAGTGAAGAGTCTCATAAAAGGTGGATTCCACGCTTCGCTCTGAATGACAGGCGCACTTTGAACGAAATTCTGTCACTCAGAACGCAGTGAAGAGTTTCATAAAAAGACGTACTTGAGACTCTTCGTTGCACTCAGAGTGACAGGCGCACTCTGAATAACAAACGCTCTGCTCACAATAAAAGGGAGACTCTTTGTTGCTTTTAACTAGTACTCTTGTAAAACTATAATTATTCAGGTAAAGCCAATACTTCTACCATATCATTTATTTGAGAAAAATCCGTTATTGGTGTAAGTATAAATTTTTGTATACTGTAAAGTTTGTATTTAAACTCATTAAAAAACAAATGGTTAAAATCGGCTGGGCTTGAGTTTGCCCTACTTATATAATTGGTATCATACTCGAAAAATATTACCGGCTTATATTTGTTTATAGTTTCTTTTAAGCCAGTAATTACTTTATATTCAAAACCTTCAACATCTATTTTAATTAGTTTTAGATTGGTTATTTGTTGTTGATTTGCCCAATCATCACCTTTTACGCAATTAATTTCTGTTTCACCACTATCATCATTTTGAATAAAAAAAGTGCCGTTATTACCATTTTGGCTGAACGCTGTTTTAATAGTGTAGTTACTATCCGACAATGCAAAAGGCATTATATTAATATTTGAGAAACGATTTAATGAAATATTACGGTTTAATTTATCTCTTAAAAAAGGAATGGGCTCAAAAGAATATACTGACCCGCTTTTACCAACCATTTTTGATAAGTTTAAACTATGTACGCCAATATTTGCCCCAATATCTAAAACTGTATCCCCAAGTTCTACATAATTTTTCATTAGAAGCGTTACCTCTTGTTCGTAATAACCCTCTGCAAATATTTTGTATTCGATATAGTTTCTGGTATCAAAGGAAACAAGAATGCCATTTTGGGTATAGGTAATTCCCTTTTGATAGGTTTTCTCACTCCCTGGTATAACTAAATATTTAGTTATACGCTCTTTAAAAGGCAAAATCCAGTTACGGGATAGTTGTAATTTTAGTTTTTGATTTTTTTTCATTTTTTTTTATTTTTAAAGTTGGTAGCACTAAAATTTTGCAAATAACAGCTTAATGGCATCAACAAATTTTTCACTTTCTATCTCCCAATTTAATTTATTTTTCGCTAATTGGGTAGCTGCTATTTTTGTTTTTAATAACTCATTTGGGTTATGGTAATAATAGGTAATTATTTTTGAAAGTTCATTTACCTCCCCAATTGGAAAAGATTGACCAACTAAAGGGTAAATCTCTAAAAATTGCTTTTGTGCGGTAGTTTGGGTAGCTTTAAAAAAATAAATTATAAGGTGTTATTGTTCAATTATATTTTTAAAATCTTTTGCAATTTCATCGGCAGTATAAAAAATACTCGAAAAATTTAAGGTAGCATTTTGTGGAGTAGTTTTAATAAACTCATATTCCAATATTTGAGTCACAAATGATTGAGCGTTATTGGAAGTTAAAATCAAAAAATCATTTTTAAACTTGTACCCTCTTGCACCTGCTATTGTTGAAATAACTGGCAAACCCCATCCTAATGCTTGTGCTAATTTCATTGATGCACCCCTAGAATACCAAAAAATAGGATTGAGAAAACACACCCAAGTGCTTAGCTCTTGCTTTAATTCATTATCGTTTAATCTACCACAATAAGTTACAAATTTATATTTATCACCTAATAATTTACCTTCAGTTTCACCACTACCCACAATTCTAAATTCGCCACTAAAATTATTTTGTTTTAATATTTTACAAATTTCTTCTAATGCTATTATATTGGGTGTATGATTTAAAGTACCCACAAAGCCAATTCTACCATGAATGGGATTTCTGATTATTTTATTATCGTGAATTAACCTAGGAAAGAAAAAAGTATTTTTCGAGCCTAGCCATTTTTCAATTGCTTCTTCCTCTACCGACATGGCGCAAACTAAATCTATAAATCGATGGCGAAAATATGATTCGATATATAAATTAAGCCCTAATCTAATGACTAAGCTGATGTAAAAAATCGCCTGTTTCGTTACCGTGAGACATTAAAACTACCTTAACCTTATTACCAAATGCATCTTTAATAATTTTAGAAAAACGCATTAATTCGGCTTTGTTTATAAATACAGTATTTATTTCATTATTCTGTATAAATTGTAATAGGTTAATTTTATATTGCTTTACATTGTATAAATGATAATAATCTAGACCTATTTTACGTATAAATCTGTACTTTAAATCTTTAGCTACATCAACTTCAAATATTTGTACGCTATTACAAACCAACCTAATAACTTCTAAAAACTCTTGGGTACAAAGCTGTACACCGCCCAAAATATTAGCTTTTAAATCGTTTTTATTGGTTATAAAAAGTGAATTCATAGGGTATTAAATAACATCGTTTATGGCAAAAACACAAATGTAGTATATTGATATTTTCAAAACTAGATATTGTTTTCTTTTGATGTGTTATAAACATATTAGCAAACATAAATAGTTTAGTACATGACAAAAAATATATTTGATTGAAAATCAATAAAATAAGCAACAAAAAATTAGGTTAAAAGACTGATATTCATTATATTAAAGAAT
>REAS01000151.1 GCA_004294495.1 Sphingobacteriales bacterium | reverse complement strand
GGTAATAAACCCGAGAGGGTTTATTGTGCTTAAATTAATTTTGTTTAAGTTAAAATATTTTTTATTCTTATGGCAAAGTTAAATGCGTTTGCCCTGGGTTTAAACCTGTTTCTTCTGTCGTAAATTACAAAATCGTGGTAAGGTTTGCCAATTTCGGGTTTTTTGTTTGATGAATCTTTAGCTATGGTGTAATTTGGGTAAATAGAAATATTGTTAATGGTGTAAATTTCTTTTGCTTTGGCAGGAGTTTGTACTTTCAATTTTACAAAAATATCAACTTGTTGCTCGCCAACGGTGCTATCTACTTGCACTATTAAATAATCGGGGCCAAAAAAGTAAAAGCCTTTTTCTTTTAAATGCACATCAATACGGTTTCGCTCGGCTTTTATTTTATCTAAATCGTATGCTTCGCCAATTTTCAAAAAAGTTTTTTCTTTGGTTTCGGCAAGTGCGTTAGTTATTGCGGTAGAGTCGTTTACAAATGTTACCTCTTTAATTTTAAATTGTGTGCCCGGTATAGCGGTGTAAATTGCTGTAACTTTTCTGTTTTTCTCGGTACTATCCGCACTGGTTTGTGCATTAAAATAGCCTCGGTTTTCTAAACGGTTTTGCACCAAACTGGCATTAAAATCTAAATCAACTTTGCTAAATAAAACTGGTGCTTCGCCAACTTTTGTACGTAACCAATGTTTTAAGCCTTTATTTTTTTTGGGTTTACCAACCAAATTAAAAATGTACAATTTTGGGCGTAGCCCTAATATTGAAAAATTAGGTTTGGGGCGTAAAAGAGCTTCTAATTCGGGTTGTAATTGTTTTTTTTCTTTTCTTGATGTTTCTTTACCTTCTAATTTTACTTTTCCACCAATGTACAACTGTTCGCCTTTTGGCAAATATTTTATGTTGCTACACGATGATAAAAAAATCAGCGTAAGCGTAGTTATAAAGATTTTTGTTTTAGTTTTCATTGTTTTGATGACAAATAAATGTTTTTCATTACGCAACATTATAAACAGATTTATGCAATTATTTGAAACGTTAAAAAGTTTTTTAATCTTCAATTTTAACTTTTGAATTTCTTTTCCGTTTTCTAAATATTTCTTTAAACTTATTGTAATCCATAGTGATAATAAAACCTACGCCCGTTTCTATTACTTGGCCTTGCAAAGCTACTTGGTACTGGTTTTTACGATATGCCCTAAGGGTGTATCGTCCATCTTTTGATAATTGATAATCGGCCGAGAGATCGCCAGCTATGTTATTGGTTTGTTGGTTAGCCTGTTGTGCGCCTTCAATCCCAAAACTGCTGCCAACCGTAACTTTTAATCTATCGTTTAATAAACGTTTAGATATGCCCACATTTAATTCGGTTTTGTCTTTACGTTCGCCGCTTGTATAATCATCGGTTGATGCTAAATCAAAATTTAATTCAACCCCTTCAATTAAATTTCCAGCTAGATCGTTCAGCTGTTGCGATAAAATTTTGCTCACACTTTGCCTAGCCAGCGATGCTACACCGCCACTGCCCGCTTCGCTTGCAAAAGGGTTTTCGCCAATAAATCGATTGAGCAAAAGCAAGGCAAATACTTGCTTATTTAGTTCGGATGGTTGTTGCCGTAACTGTTCTAATTTAGTTCTAGAGTTGGTAATAATATCGGGCGCAACGTTGTAATTTCCTTCGGGTAACAATATATCAAAACTTATTTCGGGTTTTAAAAGTTCGCCTTTCATCATTAACAAAACCCTAAAAGGTAAACGTTGCTTGTAGGTATTGCGGGCTTCGGCTGTTAAACCACTTAATTGATTGTCTAATAAATCTATAGGTGCGGTATTGGCTTCGTAAATTGCAGTTAAATTTACATCGGCAGTGGTAGGTTCGCCCGTCCACACTATGCTGCTGCCATCTTTAATTAAAAATTTTCTTTTTATAAAATTGAACGACATTTCGTACGATCCTTCTTTTAAATCGTACCTGCCGGTTAAACTGGTTTTGCCCGATGGGTCTATGCCGCCGTTTAATCTTGCTTCGCCCTTTAGTTTTACAAAATCGCCATTGCCTTTATCTATCACCATTGTTAGTTCGGCCTCTTTATCAATTTCTATGTTTACCGATACATCCATACCTTTAATATCGCTTTTGTTTAGCGAATCGGGCAGGCTAAAAGTTTTTGCAAGTTGCATGTTATCCTGGTCTATAAACTCTACAATTCCTTCTCTATCGGCAATTCCAGGGTCGTTTTGTGGTAAAACAATGGTAAACTTAGTCTCTTTATTTATTTTTAATGTACCGTCAATTATAGGCTTATTCATATCGCCTTTAATACGTAAACGGGTATCTAGAAATAATTGCCCAAAATACAAATCGTTATCTTTTTGGGTGGAGTTTATGGCTCTAAAATTTTGGGCGGTAACATCTAAATTAAACCTAAAATCTTTATAAGTTTGGGTATAAATTAAACCATTTACAACTAATTTATTACTTGCCGAATCATCTAACGAAAATTTATTAAACAAAATTCCATCATCGTTTAACGTAATTTTATCGTTTAACAAAGTAAAGTAAGAGTTTAAAGGTTTAACCCTAAAAGCACCGTTATTAAACTGTAAATCGCCCCTTACTTTGGGTGCATCTGCATTACCTGTAAGTTTAAAATTACCGGTTAAAGAGCCACTACTTTGTGTAATATTACCCATTGTAAAACCTTGTACACTTTTAATATTTAGTTTAATAATGTTTAAATCCATATTAAAACTACCGTTGTTGGTTTTATAAAAACCACCTAAATTTACTTGGTTTCCTTGGCCGGTTATGGCAATGTTGGCAGTTAAAGTATTAGCCAAGCGGTTGTTCACTTTTAGGGCAATATCTCCCAAAGTATCTGCCTTAAAATTAAAATCTTTAAAACTTAAATCGGATGTGAAAACAGGCGAAGAATTTAGGTTGCTTAAAAAAGCATTTCCGTTTATAGAACCACCAATTAGCAACGAATCTTTTTCTACAATACTGGTTAAAGTTTCAATTTTAAAGTTTGTAAAATCAATGGAAAGTGGTGCATTATTGCTTTTGCTTTGCGATTGTAGGTTAATACTTTGTGTTTGATTGCTTAATAAAAAATTGGTGGCAAACAAACCATTTTTGCCCATAACAATTAAATTATTTGGTGTAATTTGCCAAGGCTGGTAGTTTAGTTTTAGGCCATCGGCATTTAGGCTTATTAGCGTTTGGTTATTTATAGCTTTTAAATTTCCGGCTATTAAATAGCGGTCTTTATCTACCTTATCTTTTACTAAAAGTTTGTAATTAAGTAAGTTACTTTTAAGGTTGCCCGTTAGGCTGGTGTATGGCAATAGGATTTGAGTATTTTTAACTTCATCAATAATAACCGAATATTCTAGTGCTTTATCAACTGTGTTAATAGCCAATTTTGCATCGGTAATGGTGTTGGTGCCATAAACTAACTTAGGTATGGTTGCATCTAAAATTAGGCTATCGCCCATACTGTTGTAACGGCCATTTGCATTTACAGTTTCTAATTTTTTAATGGCGGGTACTAATTTTAACAAAGTTTGGTTATTATAAACCGCCATTTTAAACACAAAATTTTGTGGTGAAACATGTTTTTTTACCCAGTTTTGTTGGCTGCTATAATAAGAATTTATAGTGTTGGTTAAAGCTGTACCTAGTTTTGTTAATTGATATTTGCCGTTTAAGCTGGCATACATAAAAGGAGATTTTAACTCCAAAGTATTTTTTAAGGCTGTTGCAGTAGAGATTATATTTATAGAATCCAACAACAACCTTTCCCCGGATTTTGCTATCAAAAGATGGTTTAAAGATATTTTTCCGTTTAAGTAATCTGGGTTTGCTGTTGTTATATCTGCATCCACTTTGCCGCGAATGCGTAAATCGCTAGCGTATAAATTAAGTTTACCCAAATTGGCGCTATCTAAATTCAGTTTCATTGTTACCGAAGGATATTTGCCCGCAAAACTTCCATTGGCTTTTAAATCGAAATCTAAATTAGGGTCGTACATAAATGCCGAAACATTGTACACACTTTTGCCAATTTTGCCCAATAGGTTTAAATTACGGTAGGTATATTTGTTGTATTCTGCTTTTTGTATAATGCCTCTCACGCCTGCAGCAGCTGTTTTTGGATTCAATCCTATGCCGTTAACTTTAGCAAGAAGACTTATTCTACCCATTTTAGCTTCTTGTTTTAACAGTTTTCCAAAATTAAAATTCACCAACGCTACATCTGCTTTATAAATTTCTCTGTTCTTAATTCGTTGATTAAAATTGGCATTTACTTTTGCGTTACCATAACTGGTAAAAGCTAAAATATTGGTGTTAAAATTATTTATAGCACCTCTAAAATTGCCTTTTACAATCATATTTTGTGGTAAACTTAAGGTGTTAGGTAAAGTGCCTTTGGGTAAAAATATGTTTAAGTCTTTAGCAGTGGTTTCAAAGTTTTTAATGTTTAAATCAAAAAAACTTTTATTAACGTTGGGTAAACCAGTAATTTTCCCGCTTACGCTGATTTTGGTTTTCCCAATTCCGCTAACTTCTAATTGCGGAATATTTAAGTTATTAATTTTACCTTTTACAGTACTATTTATAAATAATGTTGCGTTGAGGTTGCTTTTAAACGGATTGGTATTGGCCAAAGCGGGTACAAAAATTAAAATATCTCTAAATCCAATTTTACTATGGTTAAGGTTCGCGTCAATACTTAAATTACCTAAATCTTTACTTAAAGCGGCTATCGAGGTATATTTTACTTCCACTTTATTTTGTAATAATGTGTTGGGCGTTTTTAAATACAAATTTTTGAGGTATGCATTTTTGCTGCCATAAAAAAAGTTGGTATTCAGTTTTTCAATATGTAGGCCCCTTTTATCTTTTACGTTTAGGTTTTCTAAGTTTCCTAAAATACTATCGGTGCTGTAATAAATTTTACTGGCTTGTAAGGCAAAATTGCTTAATGCTAAGTGTTTATAATCTATACCTCGCTTGGTGCGGATGCTGTTTTCGTCATCAAAATTTAAGTTGATTTTTTGAATATCGGCTGCGACCAAACTTACTTTCCAATTGTTTTTAGATGGGGGAGGAGTAGTTGCTGTTTTTTCTGCAGCTAATTTTTGTTTCGTGTTACCAAAAAACAAGTTAGCTTTAGTATTGCTCCATTCTAATTTATCTATTTCTATTTTTTGATTTTCAAGATTAATATTTTTAAAAACTAATTTTAGTTTACCTAAAGCTAAATTGGTTTTTAGTTTGGTGCTACTATTGGCATACGCTATATTTAGGTTAGAAAAATCAATATCGCCCAATTTTAATTTTAAAGTAGGATTTTTGGATACTTCTTTTGCAACTTCTACCGATTTTTTGGCTGCTTGCTCCACCAAACCTTGGTTTAATTTTAAGTTTAAACCATCAAGCACAATTTTTGGGATTTCGAAATCCATTTTATCTAAATCAAACTTTTTAATTTTGGTGTCAAAGTGATTTAAGTAAACATTTAAGTTATTTTTACTTATAGCATCATCAAATTTTATTCGAATTTTATCAAAGTTTATTTTATCGATAGAAAACTGCATAGCCGCAGAAGTATCTTTTGGTTTAGGTTCTTTTTGGGAAGCAAAGGCTTTTATTATATAATCGAAATTAAAAACCGAATCTTGATTACGACTAATTTTGGCAGTAATTTGCTGTAAGTCTATGGAGTTTATTTCAACCTTATTATCTAACAATTTAAACAAACTAATATCAACAGCAAGTTTATCGCCCGCCAAAAGCGTATCATTAAGTTGGCTTTGGAAATAAAAATCTTTTAAAACAATTTTTTTTGGTAAACCAACTTCTATTCGTCCAATTTCTACTTTGGTTTTAATTTTATTTTCTAAATAGCTAACTACTTTGTTTTTTACTGCATTTTGTACTGGGGGTATTTGAAGTAAAATTATAATCAATAAAAAAATACCAATTATGATGCCTACAATCCAAGCAATTATTTTAAGAGATATTTTTAGATATTTATTCAAACGTAGTATTGTAAAATTATATATTTACATAGTACAAAAGTTTTGCCAAAGATCTAAAAAAAGTATTTTTCAAAAATTGGTTAAAAATTAATTACCTAACATTCGGTAATTTTCAAACTTAATTGTACGTAAATAATAAAATATTTTTAAATACTACAATCATGCAATAAATGCAAATTCCAAATTTGGAATCTCCAAAATCATAAATCCTTATTTATTGCAATTAAAATTAAGGGAAGAAAACTAAATTTAATTTTCTTCACCTTTTATAATAGGGTAAAAAAAAAACCTGCACAATTCCTAAATCAAGAATAAGAAATTCCTACAAATGTATTACTTCGCCATAAGCATCGGCGGTTGCTTCCATAATTGCTTCGCTCATGGTTGGGTGTGGGTGTACTGCTTTCAACATTTCGTGTCCAGTAACTTCTAATTTACGGGCAACTACAATTTCGGCAATCATTTCGGTAACGTTAGCACCAATCATGTGGGCACCTAAAAGTTCGCCATATTTTGCATCATAAATAATTTTCACAAATCCGTCTTTTACACCTGCTGCACTTGCTTTGCCCGATGCCGAAAATGGAAATTTACCCACTTTAATGGTATAACCAGCCTCAATAGCCTTCTTTTCGGTTAAACCAACAGATGCAATTTCGGGAGAGCAATAAGTACAACCAGGTATGTTGCCATAATCTAAAGGTTCGGGGCTGTAACCTGCAATTTTTTCTACACATATAATACCTTCGGCACTTGCAACGTGGGCTAGTGCTTGGCCAGCAACAATATCGCCAATAGCATAAACGCCAGCAATATTGGTTTTATAAAATTCGTCAACTAAAACTTTTCCTTTATCGGTTTTAACGCCAACTTCCTCAAGGCCTATCCCCTCCAAGTTAGTAGCCATACCCACTGCCGACAGAACAATATCCGCTTCTAATACAATATTTCCTTTTTCGGTTTTCACCGATACCTTGCAACCACTGCCGCTAGTATCAACGCTCTCTACCGAAGATTTATTCATAATATCAATGCCCAGTTTTTTAAACGACCTGTTTAGTTGTTTAGAAACGTCCTCATCCTCAACAGGTACAATATTATCCATAAACTCAACAATGGTAACTTTTGTACCCATTGTGGCATAAAAATAGGCAAACTCAACACCTATTGCTCCCGAGCCTACAATAACCATACTTTTTGGTAAGGCTGGCAAACTCATTGCTTTGCGGTATTCTATAACTTTTACACCATCTATTTTTAAATTAGGTAATTCGCGAGAGCGGCCGCCTGTTGCTAATATGGTGTGTTTGGCTGTGTATTCCTTGGTATTGCCATCGGCAGTTTTAACTTCAATTTTGCCTCCGGTTTTAATTTTACCAAAGCCCATTATCACATCAATTTTATTTTTTTTCATTAAAAATTGAATGCCTTTGCTCATACCATCGGCTACGCCTCGGCTGCGTTTTACAACAGCTTCAAAATCGGCATCGGCAGTACCATTAATTTTTATTCCATAATCACTTGCATGGTTAATATATTCGAAAACTTGAGCACTTTTTAACAAGGCTTTAGTAGGAATGCATCCCCAATTTAAACAAATACCACCTAGTGCTTCTTTTTCTACCACTGCGGTTTTTAAGCCTAATTGTGCTGCTCTAATTGCTGCAACATATCCACCTGGGCCGCTTCCAATAATGATAACATCGTAATTCATATTTTTGAGTTTTTTGGGGTTTTAAAGATTTCAAAAGTAATTAAAATAGGCTTAAAATTTTAACGTATTTTAATAACTAAAAACAAGTTTTAAATATTTTATTTTAAGATAAAGAATGAATGGTGTAAGATACAAAATTGCTTAAAAAACGTAGATTTTAACGTTTTATTTAAATTTTAGGTGTGTTATAAAATGAGAATATGATTTTTTTAGTATGGATTTTACGCATCGTTTTTTTGTAATAATTTTAACAACACCCCAAAATCTTTTGGATAATCTGCAATAAAAGTGCGAGATTCATTCTCGGCAATTTTAAAAGTAACTTCCCTGCTGTGTAGCGCAAAACGCTTCATAATGGGTTGCTCTTCATCGTTTTTGGTTAGCAAGTATTTACGCTTTATTTGAGATAAAAATACAGGTTTGCCGCCATACATATCATCCCCTGCTATTGATGCTTTTTGTGTAGCTAAATGTATGCGTATTTGGTGCATGCGGCCAGTAACAGGTTGCGCTTCTATTAAGGTGTAATGTTTAAAATAGGTGAGCGAATTAAATTGAGTTTCGGCTCGTTTGCCTTCGGTACGGCTTATGGTAACATTGCCTTTACCAACATTTAAAATGGGTAAATCAACTACTAAGTTATTAAAAACGTGGGTACCATCTACAATGGCATGATATACTTTTTTAACCTCACGGTGCTCAAATTGCATAGATACAAAGCGGTAGGTTTCTGGGTTTTTGGCAATAATCATTGCACCCGAGGTTTCCTTATCTAACCGATGGCAAATTTGCGCATCGTTATGGTATTGTTTAGCTAAGCGAAGTATGTTAATATCGCCTCCTTCACGCTCATCTAACGAGCTAATAAAAGGTGGTTTATTTATAACCATTAAGTGGTTATCTTCAAATATAATAAGGTCTTGTAATTTCGGATTTTTCATTAATCCGCAAATTTACTATTTTATCTAACCCTTTTATCAAGTCAAAATTAAAAATTCAAAATTTAAAAGAACAAGTCTAATTTTAAAAACGTGTAAGTAAGAATAATAATAAGTTAAGTTTTACTTAGTGATTGTGCTGTTTTGAATTTTTAATTTTGACTTTTAGCCTACTCGGCTTCTAATTCAAATTTATAACCTACGCCTTTAACTGTTGTAACGTAACTGTCGCCTAGTTTTTCTCGTAATTTTCTAATATGCACATCAATAGTACGGTTGGTAACCACCACGCTATCTTCCCAAATATTTTTCAATATAACTTCGCGTGTGTACACTTTGCCTGGTTTAGAAGCTAATAAGTACAATAACTCAAATTCTTTTTTTGCTAAAATAACTTTATTGCCTCCTTGAAATACTAAAAAAGCTTCTCTATCAATTACTAAATCGCCAATTTCTACTTTACTCTCTAGGGTTTCTTCGGTTTGTACGTTGCGACGTAAAATAGCATTTATACGACTTATTAAAGCTCTTGGTTTTATAGGTTTTGCAATATAATCATCGGCACCTACGTTAAAGCCAGCAATTTCCGAATATTCTTCGCTACGGGCAGTTAAAAAAACCATGAAAGTATTTTTAAACTCTGGCATTGCTCGCATTATTCTACAAGCTTCAATACCATCCATTTTAGGCATCATAATATCCAAAATAATTAAATCGGGAATTACTTTTTTAGCCTCGGTAACGGCTTGTTGACCATTAGTAGCCGTATAAACTTGGTAGCCTTCTTTTTTTAAATTATATTCTATGAGTTCCAGAATATCTGGCTCGTCATCAACTATTAAAATTGTGGGTTTTGTTGTACTCATATAAATTTATTAATGATACGAAATTACCTTCTTTTACGTTACACACAGTTAAGTAAGTATTAACAAATTGTTAAATAGCACTTTAATTTAACAATTTAATTTTAATATATACACTATATGCCAATTTTAAGTTAATGTGTTATTTTAAGATAGAAGTTAAAAACGTTTCTAAGGCATCCCCTCTAAGGTTTTTAGCAATTATTTTGCCATCCGGATTTATTAATACCGAATGTGGTATTGCATTAACATTATACATGATAGTATAAGGCGAATTAAAACCTTTTAAATCGGATACATGCGCCCAATTAAGTTTATCTTCTTCAATTGCTTTTGCCCATTTGGTTTTATCATCATCTAAAGAAAAACTAAAAACAGTAAAATTTTTAGTTTTAAATTTATTAAATGCTTTTACAATAATAGGGTTTTCTTCTCGGCAGGGCCCACACCACGATGCCCAAAAATCAAGCAACACATATTTACCTCTAAACTTACTTAATTGTAAAACTTTACCTTCGGGTGTTTCGGCTATAATATCTGGTGCAATTTTATCAATACTTACACGGTCTAAAGCTTCCATCTGGTTAATAAAACTTTGTACTTGCAAATTATTAAACTTTGTTTTTATGCTTTTAGCGTATGCGATAATTTGGTTTTCGTAAGAACCACTTTCATCTAAATTGTGTAAAACATTTGCTGCATAAAAAGCAGTTAAGCTTTGCGAGTTGTTTAGTATAAATTGATAAGTTTTACTAGAAAATGATTGTAAATTTTTGTTTGCTTGGCTTTGGTATTGCTGTATAATACTTTGTTTTTGGGTGGCATTTTGCGCCAATAAAGCCGAATATTTTTGTTCGAGAGCTACGTTTTCATCAGTGTAAAGGGCAATTAATTTATTTAATTCGGTTATTTTATCGGCTTCGGTGCAACCATCAATAGTGTAAATATTCGGCGTTTTTTCGTCATTATTAAATTTAATATCATCGCCATTTTGGGCAATTAACATATAACTACGGTTATTGTAAACTATCTGGTAAAAAGTAGCTTCTTGGGCAATACCTGATAATTTAAAATCTTTATTTTCACCTAAAATGGCCGAATCTATGGGTGTAATTTCACCATTTGAGTTTTGTGTAACTAGCGTAACCATTTGCTTGCCGGCAATGGCATTATCTATTTTGCCGTTAATAACAAATTTGGTTTTGTCTTTGCAACTGGCAAATAAAAATAGTATAACAACAATTAAGATATTTCTCATTTTAGTTTTTCTAGTTGATTTATTAGTAATTGATTGGCTTTTTTTGGATCAATTTTACCTCCAGATATTTTCATTAACTCGCCCATAAACAACCCTAAAACACCTTTTTTACCACTATTGTATTCTTTTACCTTGTCGGGATATTTATTTAAAGCCGCTAAAATAAAGCCATCTATATGGGCTGTGTTGGTGTTAATTGATACGTTTAATTCACTTAATATATCGTTTAAATTTTTGGTAGGATGTATGAGCAAGGCTGCAAAAACTTTTTCTTTTGCCTGATTATTGTTTAATTCTCTGGCTTCAACTTTGTTTATAAGTGCGGCAATTTGCTGTGCCGGAATTGGAAACTGGTTAAACCCAATATTATTTTCGTTTAAATAAGAGCGTATTGTACCCATAAGCCAGTTAGATGCTGCTTTATAATTATTAACCGAGGAAGTTATGGCTAAAAAATAATCGGCCATATCTTTATCGGCAGTTAACACCAAAGCATCGTATTCGGGTAATTTAAATTGAGTGGTAAATTGCTTGAAAAGTTCTTCTGGTAAGGCGGGCATATCTTTTTTAATTGCCTCAATGTACGCATCAGATAAGTTTAAAGGCAACAAATCGGGCTCAGGAAAATAGCGGTAATCATTGGCCATTTCTTTTGAGCGTAAAACCGAAGTTATCCCCGTAAGGGCATCAAAATTTAGGGTGTTTTGGTCTATGTAAACACCCGCTTCGCTAAGTTCAATTTGCCTTGTAATTTCGTGTTCAATGGCCCGCTGTACGTTTTTTATAGAGTTTAAGTTTTTAACCTCGCAACGGTTGCCCAAGTTTTTATCGCCTTTAAGGCGTATGCTTACGTTGGCATCGCAGCGCATGCTACCTTCGTCCATATTGCCATCGCAAATATTTAAGTAGCGCACTAATTTTCTTAATTCGGTAAGGTAAGCAGCTGCTTCCTCGCCCGATTCTATAACCGGTTCGGTAACTACCTCTAACAAAGCTACACCAGCTCGGTTTAAATCTATTAACGAATATTTATCATCAACATCGTGTATGCTTTTACCTGCATCTTCTTCAATATGTATGCGGTTTAAAATCACCTGTTTTTCTACACCATTTGCAAGCCTAACTTTTACACTACCGCCTAAACAAATTGGTTGGTTGTCTTGTGTTATTTGGTAGCCCTTAGGCAAATCGGCATAGAAATAATTTTTACGATCGAAAAAATTATACTTATTTATGGTTGACCCAATTGCCAAACCCAACTTAACGGCATATTTTACAATCTCTTGATTTGCCCTAGGTAAAGCACCTGGTAAACCCAAAGAAACTGGACTGATATTGTGATTTGGCAAGCTACCATATTGTGCGCTATCGTAACAAAATGCTTTTGATTTTGTGGATAATTGTACGTGAACCTCGAGCCCAATTACGGCTTCGTATTTATCTTTTTGTTGTAAACTATCTAACATTATTTTTTAATGCGGTACAAAGGGTGTTAAATTTTAATCGGTAAATATAAATTAAATTTATGATGTGTGATGTAGGATTTATGATTTGGTATAGCATCCTAATTTAGATTTAGGGTTTTTTAAGTTGTGATTTTTGATTTAGATTTGTGTTTATTACAGTAGATGGAATTTAAATTAAAGGATTTACTATTTTTAGTATGCATTTAATTAAACAAATATTTTATAAGGTTTAAGGGTTAAAAATTGAAACCGAAGTAGTTAAAACTAATCCATTTTTTTTTGTTTCTTTTAATTCTAACTCTCCATATAAAATTTTAAATTCTGCAAAATCTTTTTGTTTGCGTTTAACTAGTGTCAGAACGGAAACCCCTGAATTTTCTCACAAAACCCCAAAACCCTAAAATATCTCAACCGTTTAGACTGGGTTATCACAATAAATTTTTC
>REAS01000096.1 GCA_004294495.1 Sphingobacteriales bacterium | reverse complement strand
GCTTGAAAAAGTTTGTGTTACCCCAATAAAAAATAAATCTATCTTAATAAGCTGGTATAAAGAACTTTATGCTATAAAAAATACAAGTTGGGTTAAAACGAACTAGAAATAATGTTAAAAATTTATTTGGCATCAAAATCACCACGTAGGCAAGAGCTTTTAACCCTTATGGGTTTGCCCTACCAGTTGTTATTAAAAGATGTAGACGAAACTTACCCAGATTATTTAAACCCATTTGAGGTGGCAAGTTATATTTCAGAAATTAAAGCAAAAGCGTTTAACCCTCAGCCCGATGGCATCATTTTAACTGCCGATACCGTGGTTATAATTGAAAATGAAATTTTAGGTAAACCTAAAGATGCAAAACACGCTTTTGAAATGTTAAAAAAGCTTAGTGGTAAAATGCATCTAGTAACTACCGCATTTAGCGTTGTACACAAAGCCCAAATTAAAACATACAGCGATACTACCGAAGTTTACTTTAAGCATTTAAGCGATGTTCAAATAATAAATTATGTAGAAAATTTTAAGCCCTTTGATAAAGCTGGAGCTTACGGAATACAAGAATGGATGGGTTTGGTAGCTATACAAAAAATTGTAGGCTCTTACACAAATGTTATGGGTTTACCAACCGAAAAATTGTATGCCGTTTTACAAGAAATGGAAATTTTATAGTTTTAACGTTGGTTGATTATTGAAACTTAAATGTGTGCGAAGCTTAAAAATATTTCAATTTTAGTGAAATTACAAAGTAAGCAGCGCCCCTTCTTTTAGTGCGTAAGTACTTAAAATTGTTTTATTTATATTTAATTTATGCAATATAAAAGCAGTGATTACAGATGCTATCACAATCATATCCAACCTTAACGCAACTAAACCTTTGGTATTTAGGCGTTGTTGCTGAGTTGATGCTTTAAAGAAATTTAATAAATCAACCAGATTTTGGTTATTAAAAGGGTAACTCATTTGTTTATGTGGATTAAAACGTGAGCCTTTTTGTAAATGAATAATTTCGGCATACGACTCGAAAGAGCCGGAAGTACCCACCAAAATCGTTGGATTAAAAGTTTTGCAGGCTTCAAATAAGTCAACTAAATTAATATCTAGATGGTTTTCAATGTTATGGATATCATCTGGAAATAATGGGTTATTTTTCATAAACAAATCCATTAGCCTAGCAGCGCCTAGTTTAAAACTCTGCTTCCAAAAAATATGGGTTTGGTTACAAATAATAAACTCTATGCTTCCGCCACCAATATCCATAATTAAAAAGGTATTATTGGTAAGATTGATGGCTGCTTTTGTGCCTTCATAAATTAATTGGGCTTCTTTATTACCACTTATAATTTGTATGGTTATACCCGTTTTTTTAAATACTTCTCCAATAAATTCCTCCCCATTTTTGGCATCCCTAACTGCCGAAGTTGCTAAAGCAATAACTTGTTTAACAGGGTATTTAGCAATTGTTTTACTGAAAGTTAATAACGCATTAACTCCTCTTTTATATGCTTCTGGCGCAATAATGCCTTTATTTATTCCTCCCTCGCCAAGTTTTACAGCTTTGTAAGTTTTGTAAACAAAAACAATTTTGTTGTTGGGCAAAACATTGGCTATGTTTAAATGAAAAGTGTTGGTGCCAATGTCTATAACCGCTTTCATATTATTTCAAAGTTTGGTACATGTTGTTACGCAATAAATGGTCGGCAATTACCAAAGCTGCCATAGCTTCTACAATGGCTACCGCCCGGGGAACTACGCAAGGGTCGTGGCGGCCTTTGCCTTTAATTTCCGATGCCTCGCCAGCCACATTTACGGTTTCTTGGGTTGTCATAATGGTAGCCACGGGTTTAAAAGCAACTCTAAAATTTATATCCATACCGCTAGATATACCACCTAAAATGCCGCCAGCGTAATTGCTTGTTGTTTTTACTATTCGTTTTTCGTCTGTAAAAAAAGTATCATTATGTTGGCTTCCCCTCATTTCCGAACCTTCAAAACCAGATCCATAATCGAATCCGTGTACAGCGTTAATGCTTAACATTGCTTTGCCTAAATCGGCGTGAAGCTTATCAAAAACGGGCTCGCCCAAACCAACAGGGCAATTTTTTATAGTGCAAGTGATTTTACCCCCAATGGTATCGCCATCTTTACGTACACTGTCTATTAATTCAATCATCTCATCGGCAATAGCAATATCGGCACAACGCACTAGGTTGCTTTCTCTTTTTTCAATAAAATCTTGAGCCGAGCTTATATTTACTTCCGATGCATTTAATTTACCCACACTACTAACATGAGCTAAAACTTCAATACCATATTGGTTTAAAAACAATTTAGCAATTGCACCTGCTGCAACTCTTGCAGCAGTTTCGCGGGCAGATGATCGTCCACCGCCTCTATGATCGCGAATGCCATATTTTGCTTGGTAGGTAAAATCGGCGTGTGAAGGTCTAAAAATATCTTTGTTATGGTCGTAATCTTTAGATTTTTGGTCTTCGTTTGGTATTATAATTGCAATTGGCGTTCCGGTTGATTTTCCTTCAAATATTCCAGAAAGTATTTGGCAACTGTCCGATTCTTTGCGTTGAGTTGTTATTTTAGATTGCCCTGGTTTGCGTTTATCAAGCTCTAGTTGTATAAATTCTAAGTCTAGTGGTATGTTTGGTGGGCAACCATCAATAATAACTCCAATTGCAGCTCCGTGAGATTCGCCGAATGTTGTAATTTTAAATACTTGCCCAAAAGAGTTGCCTGCCATATTCTTTAATTTTCTTCGTTGTTTTTAATGCTTGCGAAAATATACAATTTTTGTTTTTTAATTTTATTTTATTGTTGAATGCTACAAGTATTTACACTACCATTTTATTTACATAAAAAAATACTTTTTCAACAAAACTTAGTAATGCGAATTAAGAGTTAGATAACTAAACATAAAATAGCTGCGACTAATTTCCCAAAGATATGGACTTTTAACCCTTTTGTTGAACGCACTTTACT
>REAS01000095.1 GCA_004294495.1 Sphingobacteriales bacterium | reverse complement strand
GCTAATTTAAGAGGTGTTACCGATATTGATTTCTTCCTTTTTAGGCTAGAAAAATTATTTGCTTAATGGCCTTCTCCCCAGAAAATTAACCTGACCCGTGGTTGTTAATGATGCTTACTGCCAGCCTAGTAATGTACCTTTTTTTTAAACCAAAATTAAAAACAGAAGTTTAATTATGCTTACCCATTACTTAAAAGCAAAATTGGTGTTACCTAGCTTTTTATTTATTTACATATTAGTGGCTATTATCATACTTAAAAACTATTTTTTGTGGGATTTTAATGTAGGAATTGCACTTGTTTTAGCACCTTATATTTGCTCGGTACAAAAGGGTAAATTCTCTTTCCGCTACCTTTTACCTGCTATAATTATAGCCATTTTGGCTTTAGTTGTACCCGTGAAAACATTGTTGTTTTTGGCAATAATATTTGCGCTTTTATTTTTTTTAGAAAATTTTTCGGGTAAGTTAAACAATGTAATTTTGTTTCTTTTAATACTTGTATCGCCTATTTTTAAATTCTTTAGCAGTGCAGTAGGGTTTCCCATACGCCTATGGTTAAGTAAGGCTGCCACAAATACATTAACAATTTTGGGTTTTACTTGTACAGCAAACGGAAACATAATCCATATAAACAATTTTGAATTTAGTGTTGACCAAGCCTGTGCAGGTTTAAATATGCTGGCAACATCATTAATTATTTGCCTTTTTATTATTGCATTTTATCAAAAAAATCAAAGTAAAAACCTGTCTTTTTTACAATGCGTTGGTTTAATATTATTAACTGTTGGGCTAAACATTGTAAGTAATTTGTTAAGAATTGTATTATTAATATTATTTAAAATAATGCCCGAAAACTTGTTTCATAGCGTAGTTGGCATTTTATGTTTATTAGTTTATGTAGTTATACCGTTGCTGTACATTATTAAATACATAATTAAAAAATATGGTATAACAGTAAATACAACTATAAAAAAAACAGTTAGTTATAATCTTAGACTCCCTATTTTACACATTGTGATTTTGCTTATTATAGTTGTTGCCGCCTATAATATAGAAAACACCAAAAAAACAAATATTGGTATTGATAATATTAAACTAAAGGGATGCAAGCAAATAATTTTAGAAAATGGAATCACAAAAATTAAAACCCCACAAACTTTAATATACTTGAAAACTATACAATTTTATGCCCCCGAACATAACCCAATGATATGTTGGAAAGGTAGCGGTTACAATTTTAAATCAATTAAAACAGAAACTATTGCAGGCAAAGAAATTTACACCAGTGTACTTACTAAAGGGAATGACAAAATTTATTCGGCTTGGTGGTTCGAAAGTAAAAATACCCAAACTATAAACCAGTTTTTATGGCGTTGGGAGGCATTTAAAAATAATGACCAATTTTATCTAATTAATATAAATGCGGCTAATTACCTAACATTACTTACAACAACAGAAAAAATAATACACAGAGATTATTCATTATAAATCATTTCCCGTTTGCTTTAGCCAACGGGAAAATTAAAAAAACCAAAACTATGTTCACATTCAATAAAAACTACGCAATTGCTACCCTGTTTCTTTTTATAACCGAAGTGCTTATTGCCCTTTACCTTCACGATAAAATTATACGCCCTTTTGGCGGAGATTTTTTAGTAGTAATATTGCTTTTTACGTTGGTAAAAACCTTTTTTAACGTAGCCATAAAACCCGCAGCTTGGACTGTTTTAGGGTTTTCGTACACGGTAGAGGCATTGCAATACTTTAAAATAGTAAAACTTTTAGGCTTGCAAAACAATAAGTTAGCTAATATTATTGTAGGCAATTATTATTCGTGGTGGGATATTTTGGCCTATACCTTAGGCATTGCCACTGTATTAATTATTGCACATTTAAGAAAAAAATTTTCATAAACGAGTACGAAAAACATTTACGTTATAAAGAAATGCCACATTGTTTTATATAAATTTTAAGCCAAACTTAGATGCAATATTTTGTAGATGAAAAATCCATAGTTAGAAAAATTTGGGGCAAAGCCGATACCGTACTCTTTATTTTTGCAGGTGCTGCCGCCGAGTTTGCACTAAATAAAGCGGTTGATTGGTTGTATTTTACTGGCAAACTCCCCAATGACCCAATTGGCCGTTTATTTAGCACTGTAGTTTATGCCCGCCAAATTATTTTTGCACCATACCTAGCAGCAATAAAAGCTATTGATAAAATAACGGCCATACACCAAGGGGTTGAGCAAAGCCGCGGAGCCAAAATACCCGATTGGGCTTACAGAGATGTTTTGTTTATGTTGATTGATTATTCAATACGGGCGTATGAGGCGTTAGAAAAAAAGCTTACCCTAAATGAAAAGCAAGAAATATTTGATGTTTTTTATAGACTAGGCAAACAAATGGGAATTACAGGTTTGCCACAAAATTACACTCAATGGATAAATGCCCGAGAAAATCATTTACAAAACCACTTAATGGTATCAAATTTTACCATAAATTTATACCAACAATACCAAAAAAACTTAGGCTACTTTAGGTACCAATTACTAAAACAAACACAACTATTGTTACTGCCCAAAACAGTAAATAAAATGCTTTTATTAGGTGATTTTTGTTGGCTTAGGCCAATGTTACAGCTTTACAAGCTTACTGGGGTTTTTAAATTAAATACTTTTTTAATTCAGTTGTTAATACCTAAAAAATATGCGCAACAAATTAAAGATTTAGATAAGACGCCCTAAATGATGTGGTTAAAATGAGTTAAAAGAAACCATACCAATTTAACCATTAATAATTTAAATTAATTCACCGCTGGTTTTTAAATTTTTTGTTTGTACTTATTAAAATATAGTCTTGTCATTATTGTTTAAAGTGCTTTTATTTTATTATTTAAACTGTTTTGTAGCGTATTCTATGTTAACATCCAAATAAAACAGCAAAAACTGGTAGAAATTTTAAAAAAGTTTTAAAATTATTTTAGCTATTTAATATTTTTGAATAAG
>REAS01000150.1 GCA_004294495.1 Sphingobacteriales bacterium | reverse complement strand
TATTGCATAATCAGATGATTAAAAGGCATAAAGCCCGTAAAAAAGATATTGAAAGGTATTATAAAAATGAAGATTCTTAAAGTATAAAAGTAGAACTATCTACACATAAAAAAATGACTTACGACTAAAAAAAGACTATCTACACACAAACAAATGGCTTACGACTATTTTCACTTACGACTAAAAAAAAATAACTTACGACTAAAAAATTAACTATCTACACACAAACAAATGACTTACGACTATTTTCACTTACGACTAAAAAAAATGACTTACGACTAAAAAAAGACTATCTACACACAAAAAAATGACTTACGACTAAAATAACTTACGACTAAATAAATGACTTACGACTATAAAATCACTCCCTTAGCCGAACGTATGCGCCCAAAAGTGCTATCCAACTATATTGGGCAGCCGCATTTGGTAGGCACTAACGCCGTTTTACGCAATGCAATAGAAAGTGGGATTTTGCCAAGTATGATTTTTTGGGGGCCGCCAGGTGTGGGTAAAACTACTTTGGCTTTTATTGTGTCTCAAACTTTAGATCGTCCATTTTTTTCTTTAAGTGCCATTAATTCGGGTGTGAAAGATGTGCGTGAAGTGATAGAAAAAGCGGTTGCTTACAAAAAAGGCGGCATACAACCAATTTTGTTTATCGATGAAATTCATAGGTTTTCTAAATCACAGCAAGATTCGCTTTTAGGAGCTGTAGAAAAAGGTTTGGTAACTTTAATAGGGGCAACAACAGAAAATCCTTCGTTTGAGGTTATTTCGGCATTATTATCTAGGTGCCAAGTGTATGTTTTGCAGGCATTAAGCGAAGCGGAGTTATTAGATTTACTAAAGCAAGCCATACTAAACGATGAGTTTCTAAAACAAAAAACTATCGTTTTGGAAGAAACT
Organism: Sphingobacteriales bacterium; assembly: GCA_004294495.1. Lineage (GTDB taxonomy): Bacteria > Bacteroidota > Bacteroidia > Sphingobacteriales > Sphingobacteriaceae > Pseudopedobacter. The sequence goes on along the minus strand of REAS01000150.1, from coordinate 12,067 downwards.
GAGGCTTTATTGCGGTTGTCGGGTGGCGATGGTAGAAAACTTTTAAACACATTTGAATTGGTTATAAACTCGGCAAACAGCCAAAAAATAGAAATAACCAACCAAATGGTGCTGGCAAATGTGCAACAAAATATGGCATTGTACGATAAAGCTGGCGAACAACATTATGATATTATTTCGGCCTTTATAAAATCTATACGTGGTAGCGACCCTAATGCGGCGGTTTATTGGCTTGCCCGAATGATTGAAGGTGGCGAACAGCCTAGTTTTATTGCCCGTAGGTTGTTAATTCTAGCATCGGAAGATATTGGAAATGCCAACCCTAATGCTTTACTTTTAGCTAATACCTGTTTTAATGCAGTTAATGTTATTGGTTGGCCCGAAAGTAGAATTATACTGTCGCAAACGGTAATTTATTTGGCTACATCGGTAAAAAGTAATGCCAGTTACCAAGCAATTAACGCTGCGCAACAATTAGTTAAAGAAACTGGCGATTTGCCTGTACCTCTTCACTTAAGAAATGCACCAACCCAGTTAATGAAAAACTTAAATTATGGCATCGATTATAAATATGCCCACGCCTACGAAGGTAATTTTGTGGAGCAAGAGTTTTTTCCAGATACTTTGAGTGGCAAAAAATTGTACAACCCCAATAATAATACAACCGAAAATAAAATTAAAGATTTTTTAAAAAAATGCTGGGTAAAATATGGGTATTAAATATTTTAATTTTTTTTGATTTTGTAGGATTTTTATAACTACAATTAAGCCGAAATGGGTTTAATTTCGGCCAGCGGGCTAAATAAATATACTAAACCCGTTTTAACTTCAACACATTTGTAACGTTTTCTAATACGTTCTATTTTTTTAAAAACTCGGCCTGTTTTAAATTCGAATAAACTATTTAAGGGTAAACTTTCTACCGTAAAAACAGGGTGTGGGTTTATATTGTGTTGGTTTAAGGCTTTAAATAAACTTAAATCCGAACAGCTTGATGCGGCTGGGTTTTGTAAATAGTTGGCAATTACTTTATGTAAATCGGGCGGAAAAACCCCCATTTCAAAAAATGGTTGCATCATAATTTTAAAATTAATTTTCCACTCTTGGCCGTGAGGCATAACTTTATTTTGGTGCTGGTTCCAGGTGTGTAAATGGGCAAATTCGTGTACCGTTGTAACCAAAAATGCATAAACATTTAAGTTATAGTTAACCGATATTTTATGGCCATTGCCTCTTTGTGGTGGCATGTAATCGCCAAATTTTGTGCTACGAGTTTTGGCTATTTTAAAGTTGCATTTGTAATCGTTTATCCATTTTGCAATTAAAGGTGCAGCCGCTTCGGGTATGTATTTAGAGAGTATTTGTATGTTGGGGTCGGACATTGGATTGAAAAGTAGGAATAGTTTAAATTTTCTGAATTTTTAACGCTATTAAATTATTGATTACCTTATTTTAAAATTTAACTATCCTTTTCTTAAAAATAAATCTCTTATAGATTGACTTTTAAGCAAAATGCAATTGGTTTTATTGAAGCTGTAATTTGACTTCAAATTCTTTTTCATATTCCTAATTGTTTTCTGTTTTCTAATCTTTGTTTAACTTCCACCATTAGCGAATGTAGTTTTTCTTCTAATTCTTTTTTTGGTAGTAATTCAGTCCAATATTCTGCTACCATAATGCCGTCTTTGTGCATGTCTAGTAATTCAATTTGTTCGTTGCTTTTGCCTGCACAAAGTATTAGCCCAATCGGACTATTTTCTTGTTCCTGTTTTTCGTTTTTGTCTAACCATTTTAAATATAATTCCATTTGCCCTTTATGGCTAGCCTCAAACTCGCCTAATTTTAATTCTATTGCAATTAGTCTCCTAAGTTTTCGATGATAAAAAAGCAAATCCAGATAGAAATCTTTTCCATCTAAAATCATTCTTTTTTGTCGTTCCACAAACGTAAAACCTTTGCCTAACTCTAATATAAAAAGTTCTAATTCTTTCAGTATTGCACTTTCTAAGTCATTTTCTAAATAGCCATCTTTCAATCCTAAAAATTCCAAAAAATAGGGGTCTTTAAAGGTGTCTTTAATTTCAGAAAATTCATCGGCTATTTGCAAAGTGGCTATTTCTTGTCGTTCATAAGCCTTGCGTTCTATTTGGTGTTGCAATTCTCTTTTACCCCAAGTTTCTTCTATGGCTTTTTTTGCATAATGTAACCTTGCTTCTTGTGTTTTTAAGGGCAATAATATTAAAAAATGCGACCAACTCAATTGTCGCACCAGTGGTGCGACAATTGCAAAATCAAAAAAAACTTCTGCAAAACGCATCATTCTTCTAACATTTTTCTCTGCAAATTGGCTTCCATATTTACTCATTAATTGATTGGAAATTGTTGCCACAACCTCTTTCCCATACGCAGCTCTTTCGTTTCCAAGTATATGCGTATTTATTTTATTTCCTACTTGCCAATATACCATTGTAATGGTGCTATTTACCTGTTTTACTAATTGGCTTTTCCCTTGCTCTATAATTTGCGCAAGGTCGGCGAACAACATACTTTCAATATTTTCTTTCATTATTACACCGTTTTAAACGCTAAACCCTAATTTTATTTAAAAAACATGGGTAAGCCTGTACACAAAATACAATAAAATTCTATTTATAAAACCGCTTATTTTAAAAACTATTTCAAAATCTGGTAAACCAAAAAACTGAAACTATAAGCCAACACCAACATATAAACAAATTGTATAATAGGCCATTTTATGTTTTTGGTTTCTCGGTAAACAACAGCCATTGTGCTCATACACTGCATGGCAAAAGCATAAAAAATCATTAACGAAAAAGCTGTGGCCGTAGTAAAAACCAATTGGCCGGTTTGGGTATTGCGGGCTTGTGCCATTTTATTGCGAATGGGTTGCAATACGGTATCGTTACCTTCTACCGAATATAGTGTGGCCATAGTGCCTACAAAAACTTCTCGAGCCGCAAATGATGTTATTAAAGCTATGCCAATTTTCCAATCGAAACCCAAAGGTTTAATAGCTGGTTCAATGCTTTTACCCAGTAAGCCAGCATACGAATTTTCTAGTTTTTCGGCTGCTTTTAATTTGTTAATAGTACCAGTACTTAAATTTTTAAATTCTATAGTTTGGTATTTTTTATCAATTTCATCAAAGCTATTACCCGGCCCATAATACGCTAGCACCCATAAAATTATAGAAATTGCAATAATAACTTTGCCAGCTTGGGTAACAAAACTTTTTACACTTTCAAACATGGTAATACCCACATTATGCCATCGAGGCATACGGTAAACAGGCAATTCCATAATAAAATAACCTTGCTGGCGGCTTTTAATAATTTTTTTCATAACCCATGCTACTAAAATTGCCATTACAATACTTAACACATACATTGCCATAAGTGTTAAACCTTGCAAATTTATAAAACCCAAAACGTATTTGTTGGGTACTACTAACGATATTAATAACGTATAAATGGGCAACCTTGCACTACAACTTACAAGTGGAGTTACCATAATGGTAATTAACCGGTCTTTCCAATTTTCTATAGTGCGGGTGCTCATAATAGAAGGTACGGCACACGCTAAACCGCCAATTAATGGCACTACCGATTTTCCACTTAAACCTACCTTGCGCATTAACCTATCCATCATAAAAGTTACCCTAGCCATATACCCCGTATCTTCTAGAACCGAAATAAAGGCAAATAACAAAGCAATTTGCGGTATAAAAACCATTACCCCACTTAGGCCAGCTAAAACGCCATCAACCAATAAATTGGTTAATACACCTTCAGGTAAAAACTGGTGGCCTAGGTTTCCTAACAGTATAAACGCGTTTTCAATTAAGGTCATTGGGTAGCTACTCCACGAAAAAATAGATTGAAATATGGCAAATAATATACCGAAGAAAATAACTAAACCCCATACTTTATGGGTAAGCAAGTGGTCTATTTTGTTGCTAATATTTTCTTCTAACGCTATTGCGGGATATTTAACGGTATCGGCCAATACATCATTTATAAAATTGTACCTAGCTATAGTTTCATTTGCTTGTGCTTTTTCCGAGTTAAATTGATAGCTCTGTGTTATTTCTTCTAAAATTAATTGTTGGCTTTTGTTTAAATATTTTAGGTATTTGTGTTGGTGGGCAATTTGTAAAGCAACATAAGGATTATCTAAACTTAGTTTGATGCCAATTTGTTTAATTACATCAGGAGCAATGCTTTCAATATCAATTGTTTGAAATTGTAAAGCAGTTTTAGGGCTATATAAAATAGCATTTTTAATTTCGGTTAACCCGAAATTTTTTCTAGCCGCTATAGGTACAATAGTTACGTTTAATAATTTCGCTAAATCGTTAATTTGTATATCAATCTGACTTTTTTTGGCCAAATCAATCATATTTAACGCAATAATTATAGGTATACGTAAATCGGCAAGTTGGGTAAAAAGTAAAAGGTTTCGTTTTAGGTTAGTGGCATCAACTACAACCAAAACTAAATTTGGGTGGGCTGGGTTGTTTTTATCGGTTAATACTTCTAATACAATGCTTTCATCGGCACTTTTAGGGTATAAACTGTATGTGCCTGGTAAATCTATAATTTCGGCAGTTTGGCCATCAGGAAGTTTGCAAAAACCACTTTTTTTATCAACAGTTACCCCTGCAAAATTTCCTACTTTTTGATTTAAACCCGTTAATAAATTAAATAGTGTTGATTTTCCGGTGTTAGGGTTTCCTACTAACGCTACTTTTAAATTGGTTTTCATTAAATTATTGATGCTTTTAAAGTAGCAGAACTTTTGCTACTTAAATTAATTCAATAGTTGCTGCCTCGCGTTTACGTAAACTTAATTGATAACCAGCAACTGATACCGCAATAGGGCAGCCTAGTGGCGCAATACGGTCTAGCTTAATTTTTTCGCCGGGTAAACATCCCATCTCCATTAATTTAACAGACATAGTTAAATCTGTGAATTCTTTTATAATACCAGATTGGCCAATTTGCAATTGCGAAAGCTTCATAATTTAAATTATGGTGCAAATTAGACTTTATTTATAATTAATCCAAATAGTAGCCAAGCAATTTAAGAATGATTGGTATGTTAATTTTATTTGTGGGCAAGTAAATAATATTGATGCATCAAATGCGAATCTAAAAAAAGACATAAAGTAAATTTAATAACTTCAGTTTGATTGTTATTTTAGTTTATTAATTAATAACGAGAGTTATATACAAGTGATAGTGCGTTAACGATGGTAGCGGCATCCTTTTTGGCTTTTTCTGCCAAAAAGATATAGCGGTCAGCGTGTTAAAACGCCCAAATTATCATCTAAACATATAATAATTTAATTAGATTATTCGAACCTAAGATTATAGCATTTTTTTATTTTAATTTACCGTTATTATGTACTGTAGGTAATAGTATTTTTTGTAAAGTAAATTTTCAATAAACTAATATCAAATTTGCTATTGTAAGTTTTGTGTAAAACAGTACTTTTGCCAATTAGTAAAATTTAAAATTAAATAAATTAAAAACCAAAATGGCCGATATTAAAACCGATAAATTGCCTGTTACAAATAGTGCATTAGATAAAGCGAGTAATTTTATTGAAGAAAACAAAAAAAGCTTAGCTGTAATAGTTTTAACCGTACTAGGGCTGGTTATATTGTTTTTTGCTTACCAAAAGTTTTATTTGGCTCCTCGCGAAACTGAGGCTGCAAACCAAATGTATAAAGCCCAAAACTATTGGGAACAAAAAGATTGGGATAAAGCCATAAAAGGCGATGGTAGCGGTTTTCCTGGTTTCGAAAAAATAATTTCGGATTATGCCAACACAAAATCGGCAAACCTTGCATACTATTATGTTGGGATAGCTTATTTAAATAAAGGCGAATACCAAAAGGCTGCCGAAAATTTAACCAATTATAGTGGTAACGATGCCATTATTGCCCCACTTGCTTTGGGTGGTGCTGGCGATGCTTATGTAGAATTAAAAGATTATGATAAAGCTATAACTTTCTTTAAAAAAGCTGTCGATAAAGGAAACAATCTTTTTGCTGCACCAGTTTATCTAAAAAAACTGGGTTTGGTTTACGAAGAAAAAAATGAATTTCAGTCGGCAATTGATGCTTACACTAAAATTAAAACCGATTACCCAGAAAGTACCGAGAACGCTACTATAGATATGTATATTGCTAGAGCCGAAGGAAAGTTATAGTTTAAAATATTCTTTTAAACAGTTAATTATAAGATGGCTTCAATTTTAAAAAATCTTTCCGATTTTTCGCATACCAGCATTCCAGATGCCGCAAATTACAAATTTGGTATTGTAGTAGCCTTGTGGAATTTAGAAGTTACAGGTAGTTTATATACAGGCGCTTACGATACTTTAATCGCTCACCATACAAGCGAAGATAATATCATATCAGTTGAAGTTGCAGGCAGTTACGAATTAATTGCCGCTGCCGATTTGATGTTAGATGCAAAAAAAGTTGATGCTGTAATTTGCCTTGGTTGTGTAATACAAGGCGAAACCAAACATTTTGATTTTATTTGTAATGCAGTAGCAACAGGTTTGGCAAATGTGGGTATAAAACATACTAAGCCAGTAATTTTTGGTGTTTTAACTACCGATAATTTACAACAAGCCTTAGATAGAGCAGGTGGTAAACACGGTAATAAAGGCCACGAGGCTGCAGTTACCGCAATTAAAATGGCTTATTTAGCAAACAATCTAAATAATTAGAAAAACTTTATATATTTATTGAAAATTTAAAAAGATGAAAAAAATAGTTTTTGTAGCAATATGTGTATTAATTACCGCTACAGTATTACAAGCATGCACCGCAGCTAGATGCCCAGCCTATAAATCGTATCCATCAAGAAGACAATAGTGGTTTTTGTTTAAAGCAAAAATTAGTATAATAAATGTACTGGATACCCTTTACTACCGATACACAACTTGCACAAATTAATGCAAATGTTGGTTATAGCATTGTGTTTAAACATAGCACACGTTGTAGTATAAGTACAATGGCAAAAAAAAAATTTGAGTTAGATTGGGACGATTTACCGCCTCAAACCCAACTTTACTTTTTAGATTTGCTTAGTTACAGGTCTTTATCGGGCATTATTGCAAATGCTTTTAGTGTACAACACCAATCTCCACAGGTATTACTTATTAAAAAAGGAGAATGCGTTTTAGAGCAATCTCATGGCGATATTTCTGTTGAAGAAATAAATGAAGTTATTGAGAAAACTAATGTTTAAGTTTTCTCAATAAACTTTTAAACCTACCATCCAAAATCAATTACCTTCTCAATATTTGGGTGCAAGCTATGGTAAACAGGGCAATTTATGGCTGCGTTTTCTAAAATCTTTTTATCTTTTTCGCTGTAATTTTCTTTATTAGGGAAATTAAATACAATATGAATTTCTGAAACCCTACGTGGTTCGGTAGCCATTATTTTAGTTACTTCGGCTGTTGCATTCTCAATCTCGATAGCGTGAGTTTTACCGGTAATACCCATAATAGTAAACATACAGCTAGCTAACGATGTTGCTAATAAATCAGTCGGCGAAAAAGCTTCTCCTTTACCTTGGTTATCAACAGGTGCATCGCTAATAATTTGCGTTTGTGATTGTAAGTGAACTGCTGTGGTACGTAACAAACCGTTATACGTAACTTTTGATGTTGCCATAATTTTTATATAAATTTTAAAGTTCTATTTTTCGCTTTCAATTAATTTTAGTCGTTAAAAATGAGGGTAATTTATTTCTAACTCAGTTTAATTTTATAAAGTATCATCATCATTTAACAACATTTTTTTCTCTATATAATCAATAATGCTGTGTATTACCTTTATGTGTATTTCTTGTGCCCTATCAGAAAACTCCGAGTATGGGGCTCTTATTTCAATATCGCAAAGCGAAGCTATTTTGCCGCCTGTTTTACCAGTTAGTGCAATAATTTTCATATTTTTTTGTTGAGCAACTGCAATTGCATTTAAAATATTTTGCGAGTTGCCGCTGGTACTTATGGCAAATAGCACATCGCCAGGTTGGCCTAAAGCTTCCAAAAAACGAGAGAAAATTTGGTCGAAACCATAATCGTTAGCAACACAAGTAATGTGCGATGCATCTGAAATAGATATGGCAGGCAACGCTTTTCTATCATGTTTGTAACGCCCCGATAATTCTTCGGCAAAGTGCATAGCGTCGCACATTGAGCCACCATTACCGCATGATATTATTTTATTACTTGTTTTTATGGCCTCTAAAATTACATCCCCAGCTTTAGCTATGTTTATAAAGTTATCATCGTTATCTAAAAAACTTTGTAAAATTTGATGTGCTTCGGTAAAATGAGATTTTATAGTTTGCATTTGCTGGGCTTATTTTTTTTACCGATTTTCAATTTTTCTTTTTGCAAATTTAGTATAATTATTGTTTAAGCATAAAACAACAAATTGTTTAAGTTTTGTGAGTTACTCGGTTTTAATTTAAACACATACAAATTCTATCTAAATTTTTTAATACAAAATATTTCTGCTTAAAATCTATATTTCCTACTTCGCAGTATCCAAAATCTCAACAATTGGTTCGCCTATATTGGCATTAGGTTCTTGTATATGTAGCAAAGCGGCAAGTGTTGGTGCAATATCGGCCATTGCGGTTTGCCTGTTCAAAGTTCCTTGTTTTATGCCCCAGCCCATAAATAGTAAAGGTATATGTGTATCGTAAGGGTGCCAAGTGCCGTGAGTGGTGCCAGTTATGCCATATCCTTGAAAATAGCCAGGCTGCAACAATATTTGTATGGCTCCGCTACGTTGGTGGTTATAGCCGTTTATCATTCTTTCTTTCAACGATTTTGGTAAGCTAGCTTCGGCTATTTTATCCATATCAATAGCAAAGGCTACACCATCTTGTTGTTCCAAAAACTTTATGCAATAGGTTTTTAAATCAGCTATATTAATTTTTGCATTGGCAATTGCTGTGTTATTAAAATTAACTTGGTAGTTGCCAAAATTTAAAATTAGTTTATCAATGCCAAACTCGGTTTTTAGTTTGGCATTTAAATCTTTTAAAATATCGTTCCCCAAAAACAAACCAGCGGGTATTTTGTGTTGGGTTAAAAAAGCTGGGTTATGTGCAGCACCGTGGTCGGCGGTTAAAAAAACGGTATAATTATTTTTGCCCAATTGTGTGTCTAAATAATTAAAAAAATTAGTCAAATCATTGTCTAAACGTAAATAGGTATCTTCAATTTCGGCCGAGTTTGGGCCAAATTGATGTCCAATATAATCGGTTGATGATAGGCTAACTGCCAAAAAATCGGTAACTAAATTAGTACCCAATTTTTCTTGTGTTATGGCTGTTTTGGCAAAATCTAAGGTTATAGTGTTGCCGTAAGGTGTGTTACGAATAGAGCCAGCACCCTTATTTAGTTTAGAAATTAAGTGAGGAAAAACGGATGCTTTTTCGCCCTTAAACAAACCTTCGTGTGCGTTGCTATCGGCTTCGCTTTGCGTGTAGGTAGCAATATTATATAGCGGATGCCAATCTAAAGCATTATATTTTTCGGCATTTTTTGCCCCATTAAAAGTATTTACCCAAGCAGGCAATTGGTTCATATAATAACTGCTTGTTATCCAATTGCCAGTTAAATCATCAAACCAATATGCAGCATTGGCGGTATGCCCAGTGGGTAAAATTGCACCACGGTCTTTTAAGGCAATACCAATGGTTTTAGATTTAAAGTTGGTGGCCAGTTTTAGCTCGTCTGTTATGGTGCTTGCCCATAAATTTCGGGGCGACATTTGCCCAGCTACCGATGAGCTGCCAACGGTTGTTTCTGTGCTATCTTCAGTACAATATTTCATTACTCCATTATTTTGTTCCGTCCAATCGTTACCAGCAATGCCGTGTAAAGCCGGTACCGAGCCTGTATAAACCCCCGTATGCCCAGCAGCAGTAACCGTAGGTAAATAACTAATTTGGGTATTATCACAACTAAAACCATCACGCAATAAGCGTTTAAAACCACCTTGGCCGTACCGGTTAGCGTAACGAAACAAAAAATCCCAACGCATTTGGTCAACCACTATACCAACAACCAATTTGGGTTGGGCTAATTTATTTGTAGGAGTTATTGTTACTTTTTTTCCTGCTTTTTGTTGCGCAAAAAGGGTAAAAGGAAGGCAAAATATTAAGGCAAGTAAATGCGTTTTTAACTTTTTCATTTTACAATAAATAAGCTACAATAATACGAAAGCAAAGGCGGTATTGGTGTTAAGTAATTGCTATTTTTAAACTGCTATTTTAGCGTTATCGTCCGCTCAATGCCCGTATTGTCGCTCATTAATTTATTGCCATCGGCATCTAAAAGTTCTAGTTTAAATTTAAGGTTACCAAGGCATACATTTTTTAAAAAATAAGGTTTCCATTGGCTTAAAACAAATTGCCTGTCGTTTATGCTTAACCTAACTTTATGGCCATTAGCGGCAAGTGTGGTGTTTTTTACATAAAAATCTAACAAAATATTTTGGGTGTCTTTACCTGCATACTCGCCTTTGGGCCTACTGTAAAATAACATAGGAGTGGTAGCATCGGGCAGTTTTATATAATTACCTTGTGCATCTATTTTAAAATGAATTAATACCGAAGCAGCTGGGTTTTTAATAGATTCGTGGTACGACCGTGATAAAAACGACAATAAATAATGCTCGCTATTTTTAGCCAAAGTAACTGTATGTTCGGGCTTGTACAAAGCTACGTAGGGTTTATTGTCTAATATATAATGTATGTGCTGGCCTTTTGCCGAGTTAGCACATTCGCCCATCGTCATATCCATCGTCATTTTGGTAAGCTCATAGTTTTTAACCAAATATGCCACTGTAAACTTTGCCGAATCGGTACTCAGCATCTCGGTTTTGGCTTCCGTAATTTCTAAACTAGCATCGGGAAAAGCCTGTGATTCTTTAACTGGTTCAATAGTTATTTTATTTAATTCGGCATCTTTTGATAGCGTAACCGACTGTATAGTTTTATTGCTACAAGCACTAAAAACAAATAAAGTTGCGGCAAATAAATAAGTTAATGGCTTTAAAGTTTTCATAAATTTAATTTCAAATATCTAGTTTATCATTATTTATAATTTGGGCGTGTCCCTTGCCCTCAAGCGCAAAAAAGGCACACTCACGGGTCGGGCTATACGTTACAATAATTTTGCCAGAAAAAGGCAAAATTGATTTCCACTGCTATCCCTCACGCAAAAAAAATGGTTTGGGGAAAATTTTACAAATTGTAAAATACAATAGTCATTGGTTAATCTTGGTAATGGTTTTTACATTCAATTATCGATATAAAATCATCCCTTACCTCATATACAAAACGGTGTTTTTCTGTAATTCGTCTCGACCAAAAACCTTTGTAATTATATTTTAATTGTTCGGGTTTTCAAACACCCTCGAAAGGTGTTTTCACTGTTACTTGAATTAGCTTTAAGAATTTTTTAAACGCCTCGGGTTCGCTTTTTTGGAGTTCATAAAATTGCTCAAGCGCAACGGGTGTAAAATTAACACCTCTCACAATCCGTTTTCAATAAGTATTTTGTCTAAATCTATTTTTACCACATTACCAGCCCTTAGTTGAGCAATAGATTTATCTAATCTTTTCAACCTTTCTGCATCTGCTAAAATCATTTCTGTTTCGTCCAATTCCTCCTCAACCAAAATAGTTATCCTATTGGTTTTAAAAGTTTTCTTAATACTTTCTATAAAGTCGGCATTTAATTCTGCTTTGGTAAGACTATATGTAGCTGTCATCCTTAAAAAAAATTATATTCAAAAATAGTTAAAATTAAAAAATATTTCACTAGTAATTGCAAATCATATTAATTGGAAAGGTATGGTAAAACAAATTTCTCATTATTCCCAAAATCAACAATAAAGCAGGGCAAACGCATTTAACTTTGCCATAAGAATAAAAAATATTTTAACTTAAACAAAATTAATTTAAGCACAATAAACCCTCTCGGGTTTATTAC
>REAS01000149.1 GCA_004294495.1 Sphingobacteriales bacterium | reverse complement strand
ATTAAACAGAAAAAACCCTCGAAATCACAAACCTAAAAAATTGTACAATATGGTGTATAAAAGAATATAGATATTGCTTAAGTAAACGACATTGATTAACAATTGAAGAAACCGTAATTGAAAAGGCAAAAAACTACGCTCGTAATAAAGAAAGAAGTTTATCTAACCTAATAGAAAATTACCTTAAAGCATTAACAAATGAAGATTCTATTGAGAAAAATGAAACACCATCAATAGTTAATAATCTTAGAGGTTCATTTAAAATGCCCAACGATTTTGATTACAAAAAAGAATTGTCAAATATACTATCCGATAAATACTTATAATGGAAAAAGTACTTATTGATACTGACGTAATTCTTGACTTCTTGTACGATAGGAAACCTTTTTCTGAAGAATCCTCTCAAATATTGAGTTTATGTGAAACTGGTAAAATTAAAGGTTTTGTAACTTCAATAATGTTAAGTAACCTTTATTATTTATTAAAAAAAACAGCAAAACACGAAAAAGTAATTGAGCATTTAAAAATGCTTATGAGCATTATTGACGTGATTACTACAAATAAAAAATCGGTTTTAGAAGCTTTAAATTCTGGATTTAAAGATTTTGAAGATGCTCTTCAGAATTTTTCCGCCCAAAATAATAATGAAATTCATGTGATTATAACTAGAAATACCAAAGATTATAAAACTAGTAATTTCGCAATAATGAATCCAGAAACGTATTTAAAAACCATTCAATAACTTCATTCTCCAAACGTACATTTCCGCTGGCGCAAGTTTACAACTTGTGCCAAACGTACATTTATTAAAAAATCAATCAAAACATCCCCCAATTTCTTACGTAACTGTTGCCTTCGCTTAAAGCAAAGTCATTGGTAGCGAAAGCATTACAAGCCCCCTTTTGTACTAAACCCGATAGCAATGAAAAGCGTTTTTGTTTGCACCCTCCTCCCTTAATTTGCAATGGCGTTAATTACAAAAACCTTGTAATGTATAGCGGGACTATCGGCCGCCAAAAGGTAGAGACTTAGTTTTTCTAAAAATTAAAAATAACAGAAATTGCTTTTAGTAAACTATTGGCAAACCATAATTAATACTATTTTTACGGCATTATAAATCAAAAAACAGATATGAAATTATTAGAAGGCAAAACGGCTTTAATTACAGGCGCAAGTAAAGGTATAGGCAGAAAAATTGCAGAAAAATTTGCCGAACAAGGTGCAAATGTGGCATTTACGTATTTATCGTCGGTAGAAAAAGGAGAGGCTTTAGAAGAAGAATTAAAAGTATTTAACACCAAAATTAAAGGTTACCGGTCCGATGCTTCTAAAACCAGCGAAGCCGAGGAGCTTATAAATAACATTGTTGCCGATTTTGGCACTATAGATATTGTGGTAAACAACGCTGGTATTACCAAAGATGGTTTGCTAATGCGTATGACGGAGGAAAACTTTGACGATGTGTTGCAGGTTAACTTAAAATCTATTTTTAATACTACTAAGGCGGCATCTAAAATTATGATGAAAAACCGTAAAGGGGTTTTTATTAACATGAGTTCGGTGGTGGGTGTGCAGGGCAATGCTGGGCAAAGCAATTATGCGGCTTCTAAAGCGGGTATTATTGGTTTCTCTAAGTCTATTGCTAAAGAATTGGGATCTAGAAATATACGCACCAATGTGGTTGCGCCAGGCTTTATTCGTACCGAAATGACTGCCGTTTTAGACCCTAAAGTGGTTGAAGGTTGGGAAAAAGATATTCCGCTTAAACGAGCTGGCGAACCCGAAGATGTGGCTAATGTTTGCGTTTTTTTAGCATCGGATATGAGTGCTTACGTTAACGGGCAGGTGATATCTGTTTGTGGTGGTATGTTGTAGTAGGGGTAAAGATTTTATTAAGTTACCTGAATTCGATTAATAAACCATTGTTTATTATAGTTTTGATGATGATTTGGGCGTTTTAACACGCCGTCCGCTGTATCTTTTTTTATCTGTCTATCCCCCCGCCCCCCGAAGGGGGAGATTCGGCGTAAAAAAAGGATGCCGCTATCGTCGTTAACGCTTTAAAATCGTGAATAATGTTGATTTACAGTAAATTATACTTTAGTTTAATAATCAAACTCAGGTTAAGTTGGTTTTTTTGGTACGCAGTTTTAGCGTTGATTTTGTAGAAAAATAGCTTTATTTTTAACCTCAAGTAAACAAAATGGAAATTGAAAGAACAAATAAAGAGTTTATAATTAGACTTCCATTAGATGTGGACACTACCGGCTTACAAAGTTTAATTGACTATTTAACTTATAAAGAAGCGACATTAAAATCGGTTGCAAAACAAAACGACGTTGATAATTTAGCTAGCGAGATTAAATTGGGTTGGTGGGCTAAAAATAGGGATAGATTAATTAAATGAAAATTGTTGATACCATACTAATGCCCACCCTCGCTTTCATAAACTTTAACAATTTTTCAGCTTGGTGGCTAATACCCTGCTTGCTGGTGGGTTTACTGTATGCTTTTTTGCTATACAATCCCAACGCATTTAAAACTAAACCCTTAACTGCAGTTTTGTTTGGATTTAGGGTTTTAGCAATATTTTTGCTTTGCCTATTATTGTTAAACCCACTGTTTAAAAATGAAAGCAATAGCTTAGAAAAACCAGTAATTATACTAGCGCAAGACAACTCAAAATCAATACAAATTACCGAAGCAAAAAATTTTGATAAGCTGCAATACCAAGCATCGCTGCAAAAACTAAAAACAAGTTTACAAGCCAATTACGATGTACAAGTGTATAATTTTGGCGATAATGTTAGCAGTGGTTTCGATTTTAAATACCCAGCTAAACAAACCGATTTCTCGACTTTGTTTAAAACCCTAAAAACCGATTTTGAGGGTAAAAATGTAGGAGCGATTATCATTGCATCCGACGGGATAATTAACCGTGGTACTAACCCAAATAACGAGGATTTAAAAGCCCCCATTTATACCATTGCCCTTGGCGACACGGTTGCTAAAAAAGATTTATTAATTGCCAACATCCAAAACAACACCTTAGTTTATTTAGGCAACCAGCACCAAATAGTGGTTAATGTGGCTGCAAAGCAAGCAAAAGGCAACCAATCGGTTTTAAATGTAATAAGTAGCGATGGGCAAAAGTATAGTTCTACGATAAGCATAAACCAGACTAACTTTTTTAAACGCTATACATTTAACATTAACACCAGCAAAAAAGGAATTCAAAAACTTACAGTTAGCCTAAAAAGTATTGCGAACGAAACTACTCTAACCAACAATACTCAAACTGTTTTTATTGATGTTATTGATGAAAAACAAAACATATTAATTTATGCAAACGCTCCGCATCCGGATATTATGGCATTGAAACAAGCCGTAGAAAGTAAAAAAAGTTATTCGGTAAGCACCAAATTTGCAGGCGATAAATTAGATGATGTAGTCAAATACGATTTAATTATTTTGCACCAAATACCATCAATAAATTTTGCAGCTACCGCATTATTAAACCAAATAAGTAACAAACCCAAATTATTTATTTTAGGTGCGCAAAGCGATTTAAGCACTTTTAATGCTACACAAAACTTGGTTAATGTAAATGCAAACAACGATTTAAAAGATGCTTCGCCAATTTTAAATTCCAGTTTTGTGGGTTTTACATTAAGCGATGAAAGCAAAAATAGCCTATTACAATGGCCAATACTCTTACAGTCAGTTAATAATGTTCAATTAAATGGCGGTTCGGCTTTAATCAACAACAAAGCAAACGGGGAGCCTTTATTGGCTTTTGCTACCAATGGCGAAGCTAAAACTGCCGTTTTAACTGGCGAAGGTTTATGGCGTTGGCGATTAAATAACTTTAAACAGAGCAATAATTTTTTAGGGTTTGATGAATTGATAAACAAAACCGTACGTTACTTAACCGCCAACCAAAGCAAAAAAAAGTTTTGGGCTACCCCTACCCAAACTACCTTTAACGAAAACCAAAACATTACTCTTGAAGCTGGTTTATATAACGATGCTTTAGAACTTATAAACCAGCCCGATGTTAGGCTAGAAATACAAAACGACAAAAGAAAAAAATACAGCTTTTTGTTTAGTCGTGGCAACAACCAATATGAGTTAGATGCTGGTTTTTTGCCAGTTGGGCAATATTCTTTTTTGGCAAGCACCCAATTAGGTGCCAAAACCTACTCTGCAAAAGGGCAGTTTGTAGTTGAAGATAATAAAGCCGAGTATGCACAAACTACCGCCAATCATCAAATGCTGTATAACTTATCGGCACAATCGGGCGGTAAAATGGTATATCCTAACCAAATACAAAATTTAGAAAAACTAATTGCTAATAGTACGCAAGTAAAAACAATTGTTCATCAAGATGTTCAATATCAGGATTTAATTAACTTAAAATGGTTGTTTTTTATACTTTTAAGTTTACTTAGCGTGGAGTGGTTTTTAAGAAAAAGAAACGGGTTGGTATAATTTTCTGAAAATTTAAACCAAATTATTTTTTTAGTTTAGCAAGCAATTTAAACCTTACAATGCCACAAAGTGCTGATAGTATTACTTACGAGAATTTATTAATCTGGAATCAAGAATGGGTCAAGGCTACACTTGCCGAAGATCCAAATTTTTTTGTGAAACTAGCTAACGGGCAAAAACCACCCATTTTATGGATAGGTTGCGCCGATAGCCGTGTACCCGCAAACCAAATTACAGGCACTACACCAGGCGATATTTTTGTACACCGCAACATTGCAAATATGGTTATACATACCGATATGAATATGCTAAGTGTATTAGATTATGCCGTAGCAATTTTAAAAGTAAAACACGTTATTGTATGTGGGCATTATGGTTGTGGAGGTATTTTAGCCGCCATGAATAATAAACAATACGGCTTAATTGATAACTGGTTATGCCACATTAAAGATGTTTACCGCTTATACTCTGTCGAGTTAGACCAAATTGAAGATAAAGAAGAAAAAGCCAACCGTTTGGTGGAGTTAAACGTGATAGAAAACGTGTATAATCTTTGCAAAACATCAACCATACAAAACGCTTGGAAAAACGGACAAGATTTACAAGTTCACGGCTGGGCATATAGCTTAAATACAGGCTTAATTAAAGATTTAGATATTTCATTTGTATCTGATGAGAAACTGAATAAAGTATTTAAGTTTTAGGGATTATAATTTTTTTCTACCATAGTTTCCGATTTTGAATAGTTGAATTTATTATCTGAATTTAGGATTTAATTGTTAAATAATATTTTTATAAAAACTAAATTTATTTTATGACTTTAATTTTTCATCAAAACGAAATTGAAAGAAGAATATTTACACTACGAACAGTGCAAGTTTTGTTAGACAAAGATTTAGCAGAAATGTATGATGTTGAAACTAAAGTTTTAAACCAAGCTGTAAAAAGAAATATTGACCGTTTTCCTTTAAGTTTCAGATTTCAATTAACAGAGCTTGAATTTGCTGAATATCAAAAATCACAAATTATGAGCTTAAACTTGAAGTCACAAATTGTGACCTCAAGCGAACACGGTGGACGAAGATATCTTCCTTACGCTTTTACCGAGCAGGGTGTAGCAATGCTATCAGCAGTATTACGTAGCGAAACCGCTGTAAAAATTAGTGTGCAAATAATAAATGCATTTGTTGAAATGCGCAAATTAATTGCTGGTAATATAGAAATGCTTCAAAGATTTAATAAAATTGAACTTAAACAAACAGAATCAGACCAAAAATTTGAAAACAATTTAGCGATACTTAGTATGTAGAAACTAACACAGTTAATTTGGCAAAACAAATACAATGGTTTATTTTTAGAAGTAATTGACTAAATTTAATATAACGATATTAAAAAACAAATGAAAATAGTGCTTTATATAATAATGACAACTATATTTTTGAGTTGTACCAAAAAAACTAAAACAGAAAAACACAATTTCGAAAAAGTAAAAATTAGCGATGAGATAGTTATAATACCTAACCAATCTCAATATTTGTTTATTTGTAAGGTGAGTAAAAAAGATTTAGATAATGGGTTCGCTAAAATTGATCGAAACAACGACAGTCTAAAAATAATAAACATTAAAAACGATGGCTATGAGTCCACTCAAATTGAAATAGTAGTTGACAAAAATTTGAAAGTTAATAGTGCTAAATATTTGTACACGGATGACGTAGTAGATGGTTCTAAAACAGAATATGAAGTTATCGAAGCCAAAATTAACATAAATAAAAATCCATTTAAAGAGGGTTCAAAGAGCATAATTGCTAATTATTTATTGAAAATTAAAGAAACATATATATCGAGCAAATTTTGGGAATCCAAAAAAATTAAAGAATTTTATTTTAATGGAAAAATTGAATGCAAATGATGAAGTTTAAGCAAAAATGCTTTCAACAAAATCCATTAACACTTTGTTATATTTGAACCAAAATGAAATTATACACCCAAGTACAACATCTATTAAAGAAAGAAATTGTTTTAGAATGGCGTTCTAAATATGCTTTTAATGGCATTTTGTTGTATGTAGTGTCATCTGTGTTTGTGTGTTATTTAGCTTTTAAAACCACACAACCCATAGTTTGGAACGTTTTGTTTTGGATAATTATGCTTTTTGCTGCGGTAAATGCAGTTGCCAAAAGTTTTATTCAAGAAAGTAAGGGCCGGCTGTTATATTATTATACCATTGCTAGTCCGCAGTCTATTATAATTGCCAAAACCATTTACAACATTTTTTTATTACTATTAATTACTTTTATAGCACTAATTATATACAAACTAGTTTTTGCAAATACTCTTGGTGACCCCTTATTATACATTTTTACAATTTTTTTAGGAAGTCTTAGTTTTTCAACTGTGTTCACCATGACCTCAGCCATAGCATCTAAAGCTGGCAATAGTGGCACTCTAATGGCTGTTTTAAGCTTTCCAGTAATTATTCCTTTATTAATGTTGTTGATAAAATTATCCAAAAACGCAATGGATGGTTTAGACCGCAGCGTATCGTACGATGAAATTGGGGTTTTAATACTGATAAATATTATTGTAGTAAGCGTATCGTTATTGTTATTTCCTTACCTTTGGCGAGATTAAAATATATGACAATTATTTATAAAAAGTGGTGGAAAATTTTAGGAACCGTATTGGTTTTTTACACCCTAATTGCAGGTTTTTTATTTAAAGTACCTGCAAAAGTAATCTTAAACGAAAGTATTAGAAACGTATATTTTCACGTACCCGTTTGGTTTGCTATGTTAGCTTTGTTTGGCATATCGGTTTATTATAGCATCAAATACCTACGTACAAATAACGAAACTTACGATTTGGTTGCAGTAGAAGCCATAAATACTGGTATTTTGTTTTATATTTTTGGTTTAGTAACCGGTATGCTTTGGGCAAAATTTACTTGGGGCGAAGCCTGGAGCGGCGACCCTAAACAAAACAGTGCTGCCATTGCTTTTTTAATTTACTGTGCTTATTTGGTATTGCGTTCATCGGTAGAGGAAGACCAAAAACGAGCAAAAATATCGGCCATTTACAACATATTTGCTTTTCCAATTATGATTGTGTTGTTGTTTGTGTTACCACGATTAACAGATTCATTACATCCCGGAAACGGTGGAAACCCCGCCTTTGGCAAATATGATATGAATAGCGAAATGCGTATCGTTTTTTGGCCAGCTTGCTTAGGTTGGATTTTAATTAGCGTATGGATAGCCACACTCCGTTTTAGAATTAGAAGTTTAGAAAATAAAATATTAGACAAATAACCCCAAACCACATGAAAAAAATATTAGCCGCCATATTTTGTTTATTTTTAACTTTAAACGTTATAGCACAACCCGTTGAAATGGCCGATGTATTACGCAGTTCGGGTAAAATATATGTTGTTGTAGGTACTATTGCCATAATATTTGTGGGTTTAGCTGGCTATTTATTTATGTTAGATAAGCGGGTAAGTAGGTTGGAGAAGGGGAAATAATACATTTTTGTTTGCTAACATATTATTAGCTTGATATCTATTTTTCAATAATTTTAGCCTACCTCTAAGAATATTTCGTGTTTTACTAACTAAGATTTTAAAAACTTATATCGACAAAGTTTTTTACTAATATCCAAGTTTAGGCTTGCCCTTTTAGTGTCGTTTAAATCATAAAAGTGGTATTTTTAGGTTATTGATGTTATGTAAGTGATTAGGAATAGTACACCCGCCAAAATATATTAGACTGATTTAATATTAACCGCCGAAATTAGCAAAGCCACATTTGGTTCTTCACTATAAACAATCCAATAACAATTTTTTTATTCGTTTTTCCACTTAAAACAACATTTTTGTAATAATAAGGTATTTTTTATAATCTTATTATTACATTTGTGTATAAATAAGAACTATTATGAGTTTCGATACTGTTATTCCAACATCCAAACGAATAGAACGATTGCAATATGAAAACCCATGGTGGACAACCGGCAACGTACAACAAATTTATCAAGATATGACCAAACGGTTGTATTTTGAATTGTTCTACCCTTTTGTAAAAGAAACTGATATTAAGCGGGCAGTAGTGCTTATGGGACCACGCCGTGTGGGCAAAACCGTAATGATGTACCACACCATACAAGAGTTAATTAAGGAAAATATTATAGCTCAAAAAATATTTTTTATTGGTATTGATAACCCTATTTATATGCATTTGAGCTTAGAAGATATTTTGCTATTGGCAAAAGAAGCCGTTCAGCTTGAAAATATTGAGGGTTGTTTTGTTTTTTTTGATGAAATACAATACCTAAAAGATTGGGAACGCCATCTGAAAGTTTTGGTAGACTTGTATCCAAAAACAAAATTTATAGTATCAGGTTCGGCTGCTGCTGCCTTACGCTTACAAAGTTCCGAAAGCGGTGCAGGTCGTTTTACCGATTTTATGTTACCACCACTTACCTTTCACGAATACATTAATTTAAAAGGATTAAATCATTTAGTACAACCAAAAAAAATAGTGTATAACGGTAAAGAAATTCCTTTTTTTACCACACACAACAACAAGGCATTCAACAAAGAATTTTTTCATTATCTCAATTTTGGCGGTTATCCCGAAGTAGTCTTGTCCGAAAAGATACAAAACGATATGGGTCGCTATGTAAAAAATGATATTGTAGATAAAGTGTTACTTCGTGATTTACCTAGTTTATATGGCATAAAAGATGTGCAAGAACTAAATAGTTTTTTTACTTATTTAGCATATAACACTGGAAACGAATTTTCTTTTGAACGATTAGGAAAAGACAGTGGTATTGCAAAAGAAATTATCAAAAAATATTTAGAATATCTAGAAGCAGCTTTTCTAATTAAAGTAATTCACAAAATTGACGACAACGCTAAAAAGTTTAAAAGAGTAACCAGTTTTAAGGTGTATTTGACCAATTCTTCTTTGCGAACAGCATTGTTTTCGCCTATTGTAGCCACCGATAAAGAAACGGGTAATATGGTTGAAACCGCTATTTTTTCGCAATGGATGCATCGTGAAAATCTTGATTTAAAATATGCCCGATGGAAACAAGGACGCTCTGAAGGTGAAGTAGATATTGTATTACTAGACAACAAATTATTTAAACCGCAATGGTGTATAGAAATAAAATGGAGTAATAGGTATGTAGAAAAACCACAAGAATTAAGTAGTTTAATCTATTTCTGCAAACAAAATAGTTTCAAAGCCACATTAGTAACCACCATTGATATAACAGACAATAAAACAATAGAAGATATAAATATAACCTACGTTCCAGCAGCAGTTTACGCATATAATATAGGTGTTAATACACTAGAAATAAAATCTAATTAGTAAAAAATTAACTTAAAATACCTAAAAGCTCAATATAAAAGCAAATACAGGCAATAAAGCAATGATAAAAACTTAATAAAGCTGTTTTTTTAAGGAATAAAAAAACACAAGCATTAATTGTGAAAAAATCTTTTGCAATTTTAAGCACAATTTAAAAGCTACCCTAAGCCAGTTGAATTGAACCAAATATACCACCTAAGTTTTATTACTATTAAAAAGCATAATTAACAAAATTATGCGCAAATAAAACCTATATGAAATACCTCTCTACAATCACACACAAAAATCCCAAAAAGCAAAAATAAAATCCTCATTAATATCGTTTACTTTACTAAACTTATTTATACCTTACACTATTATAAACGTATAAATAAGCTATCCTTAAACCATAGTAAAATAAATATTATGTCACCAATAAACGAAATTGCATTTAGCGAAGCTCCACATTTTTTTAACGATGTATGCGAATATGTTGACGAAGCCGCTCAATTTTTAAATCACGACAAAGGCCTATTAAATCAAATAAAGGCCTGTAACAGTGTTTATCATTTTAAATTCCCTATTCGCAAAGGCAATAGTTTCGAAATTATTAATGCTTGGCGGGTTGAACATTCGCACCACATGTCGCCCACCAAAGGCGGTATCCGCTACAGCGAAATGGTAAATGAAGATGAGGTTATGGCTTTGGCCGCTTTAATGACGTATAAATGCGCTATTGTAAATGTACCCTTTGGTGGTGCAAAAGGGGGCATAAAAATAAATCCTAAAAACTATACCCTTGCCGAGTTAGAAACCATAACTCGCCGTTACACGGTAGAATTAATTAAGAAAAACTTTATTGGCCCAGGCATTGATGTGCCAGCACCCGATTACGGCAGTGGAGAACGAGAAATGGCTTGGATTGCAGATACTTACCAAACCATGAACAGTGGCTCGTTAGATGCATTGGCTTGTGTAACTGGCAAACCTTTAGCCTTACATGGTATAGCAGGGCGTAAAGAAGCAACTGGTAAAGGAGTAGCTTTTGCTGTAAGAGAATGCGTATCGGTTACCGAAGACATGACCCGAATTGGTTTTACAACTGGCTTATCGGGCAAAAAAATAATTGTACAAGGCTTAGGAAACGTAGGTTACCATACCGCAAAATTTTTAATAGAGTTAGGGGCAATTGTTGTTGGATTGTGTGAATTTGATGGTGCAATTTACAACGATAATGGTTTAGATTTAGAAGATGTGGTAAAACATCGTAAAGAAACGGGAAGTATTTTAGGCTATTCAAAATCTCAAAAAGAGTTTAAAGACTCGAGCGAAGGGTTAGAGCAACAATGCGATATTTTAGTACCTGCTGCCCTCGAAAACCAAATTACGGAAGCAAATATTGGTCGTATAAAAGCAAAAATTATTGCCGAAGGAGCAAATGGGCCAACCACACCGGGTGCAGCAAACGCATTTGTAAATAATGGCGGCATAATAATACCCGATATGTATGCGAACGCTGGCGGAGTTACAGTTTCATACTTCGAATGGTTAAAAAACCTATCTCATGTTGCCTTTGGCAGGATGGATAGACGATATGAAGAAACATCGAATGTTAATATGCTAAACACACTAGAATCTTCAACTGGGGTAAAATTAACGCCCGAGCAAAGAGCAATTGTGGGCAAAGGCGCATCGGAATTAGAATTAGTAAACTCGGGTTTAGAAGATACCATGGTACGCTCATATCACGAAATTAGAGAAATTAAAAACAGTAATAAATTAATACCAAGCTTACGTACAGCTGCATTTATTGGTGCAGTTGATAAAATTGCCATATCCTACCAAAATCTTGGTATTTGGCCATAAAAAAAATAATTTATTTAGAGTGTTAAACTAAAGCCCTTAATCAAAAAACAGTTTTTGATTAAGGGCTTTCCTATTAATTTGAAAAATTAAATGGCTTTTATTGTTTAATGTCTTAAAAAGTGGGCACAAAGTTTACATTTTATCCAAAAATTAAAAAGTCAAAATACTTTTTTTATTACGCTGATTAAAAGGAATTTAACTAATTACTAAAGTTATATTTTTAAATTTTTAAGGGTTTGGCAACGTTTTGACAGTATGGGGTATAAATCAATAAAGAATTGATTATTATTATTACAGAAATTAAAAACTAAATGAAAACTCTACTAAAAAGAAATCTGATTTTATTTGCCCTACTATCTACTACTACTTGTGGATTAATGGCTCAGGATAGCACAAAAATGGCTACTATGGCTACACCAGCAATGGAAAACACCATTTTAAAACCTTTTTCAAAATCGCCTAACTATAACACTTGGTCTTTTGGAGTAAATGGTGGCGTATTAATGCCAATTACTGTTACTAATTTAACTTCCGATTTTTCTAATTATGAATATAAAATTGGTTACGGTGCGTACATTAAAAAACAATTAGGACATACATTTGGCCTACAAGCCGATTTTTTACGTGGTATTTAAAAGGTAACAACGGTAATAGCCAAAGTGCACTTTATCGTTCGTACCAAACCGATATTAACTGGTCGGCAAGTTTAAGTGCTAATATTATTTTAGGTAATATTAGCTGGTTACACGAGCGTAGTTTTATACAACCTTATGCAAATGTGGGTGGTGGTATTTTAGGTTTTAGAAATGTGGTAAACACACAAACTAACCAAAATATAAACTATAGCGATAAAGACGCAAGAAAATTCTTTATTCCAGTTGCTGTAGGTACAAAATTTACTTTAGGCCGCTCGGTTAATTTAGATTTAGGTTACAAAATGGCCTTTGTTGAAACCGATGCGCTTGATGGTTTCACTTCTGGAAACACAAACGACAAGTTTTCGTACGGTTATGTAGGTTTAGAATTTGCCTTAGGCAGAGCAAGCAAACCGCAATTAGCTACACATAATCCAATTGTTGATATGCAACGTGATTACGTAGCTAAATACGATGATTTAAAAAATCAATTAGAAGTTGAGAAAGCCAACATGGCCGAAGAAAAATCGAAAATGATGGCCGAACAAGCAAAATTCTTGAATGATGCAGATGCCGATGGTGTTTCTGATTATTTCGATAAATGTGCAAATACGCCTTCGGGTACAAAAGTTGATGGTTCAGGCTTTAATTTACCTTCTTTTACCAATGTCGTTTACTTAAGCAAAAGTACACGATATTTTAATCAAAAATGATTTTTTTATATGCGCTTTTTGTTGTATTTTTAAGTAGTATATAGGGG
>REAS01000094.1 GCA_004294495.1 Sphingobacteriales bacterium | reverse complement strand
TTAAACAGAAAAAACCCTCGAAATCACAAACCTAAAAAATTGTACAATATGGTGTATAAAAGAATATAGATATTGCTTAAGTAAACGACATTGATACATATGTTTAAAAATTTTAGTGCTTAAATTTCATTAATTGGCTTAATATATATAAGTTTAACAAACACTTTTTAAAAACAAATCAATCAAATATGTTAGTTTCTCAAGGTTCAGAGTTCAAGCTTAAATTTGGGGGCGACCAGCACCAAATTGACGCCAACACTTTTGTTGCATCCTTAATCCATAACATCAATATTTTAGAAGAAATAAATAAAAGTATTGACCCCAATAAGAAAATTGATATCAAAGTTAAAGCACCAGTTAGAGGTAGTGTCGAGGTGGAAATTGGCATCCAAGCGACTAATATAATTGATGGCATTAAAACTTTATTTACAGACGAAAACATATCATATACTGCAAACTTAATTACTGTCTTTGGCGGAATTTATGCAACTTATAGATTCTTAGGAGGAAGTAAAGCCGAAAAAGCTGGTAAAGCTGGCAAAGAAAATAACATTACTATTACAAATTCAAATGGTAACACTTTGTCTATTAATGAAAATGTTTACAATATTTATCAAAACAGACCAATCATTAGAGAATCTATATCAAAAAATTTTGAAGCAATTGAAAAAGACGATTCAATTGACTCCTTCCAAATAATAGACACTGACGAAACGAAAACATACGTCAATATCCCACAACAAGAATTTGAAATATTAGCAAACATAATAGTTGAGGTAACTGAAACTGAAAAATCGGAGGTTATAAAAGCTCCATTGAGAATCGTAAGATTAGCTTTTGAAGGAGCATTGAAATCAGATTTCTATTACAACGGATTTAAAATTTCAGCTAAAATAAAAGACGAACAATTTATTCGGAAAATTGACGAAGGTGAAAAATTTGCAAAAGGCGACCATTTAATTGTGGATTTGGAAATTACAAAACAATATGAAGAAAGTGTAGACACTTTTATCAATAAATCATTCTCGGTAAATAAGGTACACGAACATTTACCAAGAGGTTACCAAACGAAAATAGAATCTGAGTAAAAAAAGAATCTATATCATGGTATTTAAAATAGGCTTGCAGTCGTGATTGAAATCAATATTAGGCAATTTAATTTACACTAGTTTTACAATTGGGCAGACGAAATTTCTACCCTAACCCATCTTATCTAGCCTAGTCCGTTTTATGCAAAAAGTATCGTTTAATAAAATTAACAATAGCCGTACAAAGCTATTTTAAATGGGTATAGTATATTTTAAATAAGTTATTAATTTTAAAACTATTTTCAACTTTTACCAGCATTAACTTATTTACATTGCTTAATTTTATTATAAACACTAAAAATAAATATCTTTACAGCCGATGAAAATTATTAAGATATTTCTTTTTTCCTTTGCTATTTTGCTGATTTGCTATAATTTACAAGCGCAAACTCGTACTGAATTGGAACGGCGAAAAGCTCAATTAAATAAAGATATTGAAATGATTAACAATACTTTATCTAAAACATCGACCAATAAGCGAGTTACTTTAAAACAGCTAAACGATTTAAGAGCTCAAATAAGATTACGGGAAGAAAAAATTAACACCATAAACTCTGAGGTTAGGCTGTTAAATGGTGAAATATCACAAAATGTAAGTAATGTACGTTCGTTAAACTCGCAATTAGGGCAGTTAAAAACAGATTATGCTGCAATGATTTTGTTTGCTCAAAAAAACCAAAGTTCGTACAGTAAATTAATGTATGTATTTGCGGCAAGCAACTTTAACCAAGCTTACAAACGTTTAAAATATTTAAACCAATTTGGTAAATACCGCATGAAACAGGCGGGCTATATAGAAACAACGCAACAAAAAGTTAAGCGTAAAATATCCGAACTTAACCAAAATAAAAATCAAAAAGACAACCTGCTTACCGACCAAGTAAAAGAGAAAAAAACTTTAGGTAACGAAAAAAATAACCAAGAAAAAGTAGTTAAAGAACTAACCACTCAAGAGAAACAGCTTAAAAAAGATTTAGCACAAAAACAACGCGATGCACAAAAACTAGACCGGGCAATTAGACAAGTAATTGAGCGTGAAATTGCGCTTGCAAGGCACAAAGCAGAAGAAGAAGCTAGAATTGCCGCCGCAAAAGCAAAAGCCGAAAACCTTGCAGCCGCTGCTAAAGCCAGAGCCGAAGGTCGTGAAGTTGTTGCACCCGTAGCACCAAAAGCTAAAACCACTTCAATATTGGCATCAACCCCTGAAGCAGCCAAACTTTCGGCAAGTTTTATAACCAACCGTGGCCGCTTGCCCTGGCCTGTTGCCAACGGAGTAATTACAGAAAACTATGGCACACAAAAAATTGGGGGCGTAACTAAAGATAGCAAAGGCTGGACTATACGTACCAACCAAGGCGCAACAGCTAGATCGGTTTTTGATGGAACGGTTTCTAAAATTTTAGAAATTTCGGGGAGTAACATTATCATTATACGCCACGGCGAGTTTTTTACAGTTTATAAAAATTTAGAATCGGTTAGTGTAAGTGTGGGTCAAAAAGTAAGTACCAAGCAAACTATTGGTACAGTTGCAAATACCGAAGGCTCGGCCGATTTAGATTTTCAACTTTGGAAGGGTATGGACGACCAAAACCCAGCCGCTTGGTTGGCAAATTAAATAATTAACCTGAGTTCGATTATCAAACTATAGTATAATTTGCTGTAAATCAATGTTATCAACGATTTTAAAGCGTTAACAACGGCAGCGACCTGCCTGTCCGGCAGCTAGGCATCCTTTTTTACGCCGAAACTCCACCTTCGGGGGGCGGGGGGATAGACAACTAAAAAAAGATATAGCCCTTCCTTTGTCAGGATAAACTCCTGGCGTGTGAAAACGCCCTAATCATTAAAAAACAGTATTTGTTAATCGAACTCCGGTATTTAAAGGCGTAATGGACATTTGTGGTGTTTTTTTGGAGACGTTGGTTCCATGTGGACAAAAATGGTGGTCTAATTTTAGCAGGATTTTGTGGGGATAAATATT
>REAS01000093.1 GCA_004294495.1 Sphingobacteriales bacterium | reverse complement strand
TATTCTTTACACTACAGGTTCGCAAGCAAATGTTAATTTTGTAAACGCATCAACCAATCCTGCGGTTGCAAATTTTAGGTTACAAGCAAACAGCCCAGCGGTAAATGCAGGTAATAATTCATTTGCATCGGCCACAGATATACTTGGCGTTACACGCCCATCTGGCGGTACGGTTGATATGGGTTGTTACGAATATGTTGGTGCAACCGCCGATACCCAAGCACCAACCGTACCGGCAAGTCTAATTTCGGCAAGTATAACGCAAACCAGTTTTACTTTAAACTGGGCAGCTTCAACAGATGCAAGTGGTATAAATAGGTACGAGATTTTTAGAAATGGTACATCAATAGGTACAAGCACAACAACCAGTTTTAATGTTACTGGTTTAGCGGCTAATACATCGTATAGTATGTCGGTAAGTGCTTTTGATAATGCAACGCCTAACAACGTGAGTAACCAAAGCGCACCATTAAGTGTTAGAACCCTTCAAGCGCCAGTTAGTGGCAACCTAGGTTTCGAAAGCGATTTTACATCGTGGGTTACTTACGGCAGCGCAAGCATAACCACTACTGCAGCAAATGTACGCTCGGGAGCAAAAGCGGGTTTCTTTAGTAATGGTGGCGGTAATTATACCTTTACTGGTTTAACTCCTGGCGCAACATACAGTCTACGTGGTTGGATAAAAGCCGCTAGCGGAACCGAAATTTGGATAACAGCAAGCAATTATGGCGGTGCTAATACAGGTTTATCTTCGTCAGCAACCTCCTGGACCCAAACAGGTAATATTATATTTACCATGGGCGCAAGCAATACCACTGTAACTTTGGCAACCTGGACTGGTGCAACAAGCTCGGCTTACTTCGATGATTTTACGGTAGCACCTTATACAACACCACCCGCAGTTGCCACAAACATAGCTACTTCAGGAGATGCAAGTATTTGGAGTGATATACCATCGGCAACATCAACCAGCAATGCTACAAAAAGTGCAAATACCTTAATTAACAATGGCAATACAACAGCTGAGGTGGTTTACAATGATGTAAATAGCGCCGGAAATTGGCAAGCTGCAGGTATTGTTTGGGCAACTGCACAAAAATCAATCACTAGCATAAAATTATACCACGGTGAACATTTAGGCGGAAACGATAATGGTTGTTTTACTGCCAATATGAAAGTGCAAAAAACTAACGACGGTACAACTTGGACAGATGTATCGGGCTGGGCAGTTTCACCAACCTACCCTTATACCGCAGCAACATCAAACCAAACCTATACCCTAACTGGGCCAAAAATTGTTGATGCTCGTGGAGTGCGTATAGTTGGTCAAGTTAGAACTAATGATATATCGTGGTCTATTAAAGTACGCGAGTTAGAAGTATTGGGAAGTGCAACTGCATCTCTATCGGCACCTTCTAACAGTATTTTGAAAGTAGCTAGGCAAGAAAAATCAACTGTTGCTGTGTATCCAAACCCGGCATCAAACAGTTTTAACGTATCAGCGCAAAGCGATAATGCAAAAATTACCATATCCACATTACATGGTAAAGTAATAACAATTGTAAACGCAAACGCAAAAGTTACAACCATAGATAGTGGCAATTGGGCAGCAGGTATGTACCTTATACAAGTACAAACTGGCGCACAAACCACTGTTAAAAAAGTGATTATTGCAAAATAGTAGGTATTGGAATTATAAATTTAAGGCTTCCCAATTTTGGGAAGCCTTTTTTGTACTTATAAAAATAAATTAATCAAACTTTAAAGCCGAATTCGCAAAGGTATAATTTGTAAAAATAACCCTCAACCATAATCAAATTCGTATTTCTCTAAAAAAATTTAATCTCTGTCTCTACTAAATTTACTAAATTTTAGCGTATTTTCCTGTAAATCATGCTGCTCTCGCCTGTTTTTTACAACTCGAATAGCGGTAAACAATGCCTCGCGAAACGAAGACTCGGAAGCTAGGTTTTTACCCGCAATATCAAAACCTGTACCATGGTCTGGCGATGTACGTACAACGTTTAAACCAGCTGTAAAATTTACCCCTTGGTTAAACGCTAAGGCTTTAAAGGGCACTAAACCTTGGTCGTGGTACATGGCTAAAACGGCATCAAATTTTAAATAGACTTTATTGCCAAAAAAGCCATCGGCAGGGTAGGGGCCAAAGGCCAAAATGCCATCTTTATTTGCCGCCTCAATAGCAGGTATAATTATTTGGGCTTCCTCGTCACCTAATAAACCATCATCACCAGCGTGTGGGTTAAGCCCTAAAACTGCAATGCGTGGTTTTTCAATCCAAAAATCGTTGCGTAAGCCGGTATTCATCAACTTAAGTTTCGATACTATTTTTTCTATGCTTATTTTTTCGGCAATTTCTTTTAGGGGAATATGGCCTGTAACTACACCTACATTTACATCATCGCTTAATAAAAACATTAACGAATCTGTACCGCCAGCTTTTTCTTGTATATATTCGGTATGGCCAGCAAACCTAAAATCATCACTTTGTATATTGTGTTTGTTTATTGGTGCCGTAACTAGCGCATCAATTTTACCTGCAATTAAATCTTCGGTAGCTTTTTGTAGCGATAAAAAAGCGTATTTGCCGCCTGTTTCGTTTTGCGTACCCAAATCTATTTTCACATCCTCATCCCAACAATTAATCATATTAGGTTTATTGCGTTGCGCTTGCTCGGGACTATTAACCACCTGAAAACTAAAGTCGTTAATGCCTAATGCTTTGCGGTGGTACGATGCTACTTTGGTGTGCCCATAAACAATGGGAGTGCAGTATTTGTAAATTTGGTTATCTATTAAAGTTTTAATAATTACTTCTAACCCAATTCCATTGGTGTCGCCAATAGAAATTCCAATTTTTAGCGGTTCGCTCATCAATTAAATTATAAATATGTGCAAAATAAAGATTTTTTAAAGCAATTTCCCTTTACACCATCAAAATTAATAAGTTTGTGCAAATCAATGTCGTTTACTTAAGCAATATCTATATTCTTTTATACACCATATTGTACAATTTTTTAGGTTTGTGATTTCGAGGGTTTTTTCTGTTTAAT
>REAS01000148.1 GCA_004294495.1 Sphingobacteriales bacterium | reverse complement strand
CCCCTATATACTACTTAAAAATACAACAAAAAGCGCATATAAAAAAATCATTTTTGATTAAAATATCGTGTACTTTTGCTTAAGTAAACGACATTGATAAATGTATGTTAAATTTGCCAACAATTTAAAATATCAATTTTAAAACAAGGGGATTAGGAATAAATTTTGCTGATAATTATTGAGGGTTAGTTTTAAGCTTAACTTCTAAAAAGTCATAAAATTTAAAATTGAACTATTGAGATAAAATAAAATGTAATAATTTAAATCTCGCTATAAAACCTTGTTTTTTTAAGGTAAGCCAAAATAGTATAAATATCGTCTTTATAATCAAATTGTAAATCCTCGTCTAATTTACCAACTACTTTTTGCAACCTCACAAATTGCCGGTACAAAACCTGTATTAAACCAGCATAATAAGAACGAACAGTGACGTGGGCCATAAATGTATTACAAAATTCGGCTACAATTTCTGCTTCGCGGTTTTTATCACCAATAAATTTTAAATGTTTATTTAGGCTGGCTAGCAACCCTTTAAGCACTTTACTATATAAGTAATCGTTTTGGTTAACATGTAAAAAACAATTTGCAATTTCTAATTTCAATTCATCTATATAGGGTTGGTTATCGTAACTATGAAACAATAGATAGTTTAAAAACTCTTTGTTTTCGGTTTTATATTTAGCCAATCTAATACAAATATCGGCTAGGGTTTTAGCATCTAATTTTGTGATTTCTTTTTTTTGGTGTTGTAATTTTACAGGTGTCATTTTTGCATTTTAAAACATAAAAATATAAATTAGAATGCAAATAAAAATCAATTAATGTTTTGTATTGGTTTTTTACAGGTTTGCACCCATAATAACCATTTATTAAACACCCTTTTTAATTTAAAATTAAGGCTCGGTTACAGTTTTTTTATACCTTTATTGGCTTAAACTATTTTAAAAAAAGTGATTTTATGAAAATTTTTTGTTTGATTTTTAGCCTTTTATTTTGGAATATAACTTTTGCACAAAAACCAATTTTTGTAAACGCAAATGTTAAAGCGGTAACGGTTTACTTTAGTTCGGCGCAACTAACACAAAACACAACAGCAATATTACCCAAAGGCGCTAGTGAAATTGTGATAAAAAACATTGCCAATTATGTAAACGAAAACACCATACAAATTGCTGCACCAGCTACAGTAACGGTTTTATCGGTACAGTTTACAAACAATTACATATCGGAGTTTGAAGTTGACGAAAATAACCCTTCAATAAAAAGAGTGCGTGATAGTATTTTATTTTATCAAAAAGAAATCGATAAAATTGAGGTTGATAAAACATCGAACCAAAAAACCATAGAAATTTTAGATAAAAACCAACAAGTTTATGGCCAAAACTCGGGCTTAAATTTTAACGAATTGGTAAAATTAATTGATTTTTATCGCTTAAAAAGAAGTGAATTAAGCAATGCCATTATCAGTTTTATTGAAAAACAAGCAAAAATAAATCTAAAGATTGCAGCCTTAAATACTAAACTAGAAATTGGCACTAAAAACGAAGCAAAAACATCGAACGGAAAAATTATTTTACAAATAATGAACGATGTAGCTGGCAAAGTAGATTTTGAACTAAATTACCTATGCCCAAATGCCAGTTGGCAACTTTTTTACGATTTAAGAGCAACCAGCATTACCGAACCCATAAACGTAATGTACAAAGCCCAAGTAAGCCAAAATACAGGAATTGATTGGCGTAAAGTTAAACTAACACTTAGCAGCGGCAACCCCAACCAAAACAATACCGAACCCACTTTATACCCTTGGACTTTACTATACAATAACCCACAAGTTTATTTAAGAAGTAAAGCAAAAATAATGGAACAAGCCGATGGGCTTTCAGAAATTGTTACAGGTTTTAGCAAAGCCGAAGCTAGCCCTGTTCCTACTCTTTACTCATCTGTAAACGCACAAGACAATGAAAATCAATTAAATGTTTCGTTTGATATTGATGCTTTATATGATATTTTATCGAACCAAAAAGCGCATAGCGTAGCGTTAAAAGAAATTAAACTACCAATAAGTTACCAATATTTTGCCGCACCACGCATAGATAAAGAGGCTTTTTTAATGGCCGATATTATAGACTATGCCAAATATAATTTACTACCCGGCCAAGCCAATATTATTTTTGAGGGTATGTATGTTGGCAAAACAAATATTAACCCCAACCAAACTAACGATACTTTAAGTTTAAGTATGGGTAGAGATAAAAAAATAGCCATTAAAAGAGAAAAAGTAGTTGATAAATCGGGTACTAAATTTTTATCAACCAAAAAAGAACAAACTTTTACTTTTGATATTACGGTTAAAAACAATAAAAAAGAAACCATAAACTTGTTTTTACAAGACCAATATCCGCTTAGCGCAGATAAAGAAATTGAAATTGAACTTTTGCAAAGCGATAGTGCCGAAAAAAATATAGAAACCGGCATTTTATCGTGGGAGTTTAAACTAAAACCTAGCGAAACCAAAAAATTGCGTATAAGTTACCGAGTTAAATATAATAAAGATAAAATTATTGATAATTTATAAAGCCCAGAAAATCTAATAATTAATTTTGAGATACTTTTTTCATATAGGTTACAGCGGCACAAACCTACACGGCTGGCAACGGCATCCCAATGTGAGTACCGTACAAGAGGTGTTAGAAAACAAGCTAGAAAAAGTACTTAAAACGCCTTTTGGCATTAACGGTTGTGGCCGCACCGATGCTGGTGTACATGCTAGTCAGTATTTTTTCCATACCGATATTGACCAAGATTGGGATTACGATTTGGCCTTTAGATTAAATAAAACCTTACCCGCCAACATAGCAATTTTTGATATTATTAAAATGGATGGTAAACAGCATGCCCGTTTTGATGCTACACAACGCACCTACGACTATTTTTTACATACTTATAAAGACCCATTTTTAACTAACCTAAGCGCAATGTATTTGCTTAATAATTTGCAGTTTACCGAGATGCAAAAAGCTGTTAAACTGTTAACAAAATACACCAATTACGCCGCTTTTTGCACATCGCCAGATAAGTATGAACATACCAACTGCCAAGTTTCATCGGCACAATTATTTATTAATGCCAAGGGCGATAAAATACGTTTTAGCATATCGGCAAACCGATATTTGAGTCGTATGATACGCATTATTATGGCTAGGTTGTTAAAGGTTGGAAAGGGCGAGTTAAGTGTTGATGGTTTTGAAAGCTATTTTTTAGATACCAAAAAACCTATTGATGTTGTACCGGCACACCCGCAAGGGCTTTATTTATCTAAAATCGTTTATCCGTATTTAAATTTAGCACCACGTACCGAGTTTTTAAGTGTGGTAAATAACGAATATTGGGAAGGGTAAATTTATAAACCTGATTTCGATGATTTGAATTTGATTTTTACAGATTTGATTATAAATTACTGTTTAACTCTTTACCTTCTTACAATCAGCTGATTATAGCTTTATTAAGAGCATAAAAGGCAAACAAACATAAATAAACCACATAAAAGGCATGCATTCAGCCCAAATTATGTGAGCCTTAAGCAACTCGTTTTTTTAAGTTTTGAGACCCCATTTTCACAAATTTAAGTGCGAGCAACAGTGAGGTAATTTTGGCAATGCCCTATCGTGGAATGAGGTGTGCAACATCTACCTTAAAAAATAAGAGTTAAGTAGCCAAGGAACACCAACGTATAAGATTACGAGTTGTCCTTTTCTCTATCATCATCAAACCTATTTGCAACCTAATTGATAGAGAAACGGTAGTCCAAATTACCGAAAATGTGTGTATGCAACACTTTTTGGGCTATACCAGTTTTAGTCCCCCCTTTTGATGCTTCGTTATTTGTTGAATTTAGAAACAGAATAGGCAAAAGGTTGATAATTTAGATTAATTGTAAAATTCTCTCCCTTCATCAAAATATGATCAGCAAAAATAAAGCTACCAAGTATAAATGAAGGGTATTTTTTAAGCCACCGCTTGATCACAAGATATACCGTAACTAATAGATATTGAATATTATATTAAAACGTTAATTTGCGTTAGGGATAGCAATGAAAATCAATTTTGCTTATCCAAAACATTGCTATTTGCACAAAATTATTGTAATGTAAAGCCCGCCCCTTTTTAGGGAAACGCCCAAATAACATAATTAAATTGTTCATTTTGATTACGATAACCAAACTGCAGCTGGCCTAACATTAAAACCAGTTGTTAAAATATTTTCGTAATCTAAACCAATAGTCAAATCTATCCACTCTGGATTTACACCTCTAATAATTCGTTCTTTTTGCGCTCGTGTAAATCGGTTTACAGCTTTAAATCTAAAATCAGCGCTTTCCTCATCACGTAATTCTTCAAAATAAACCAAACGAGTTAACTGTTGGCCAGCATCAAAAAACAAGTTAGGCATAGTTCGGTAAAAACTCATCGTTTTGGTAATATTAGTACTTAAACCCACGTGTAAATTATTGCGGTTGCGGTCTGTTACTATAAACACATACTTTTTCATAATGCTGGTTTTAAATTGTTGAAAAAAATTATTTTGTTATCTAATTATTATTACTAATTTTATTGGCACAATAATACTAATTAATTTAGTATTTGCAATTTTTTTTAGAAATGGGAAAAATATCAGAAAACATAAAATATTTAAGAAAGAAAAAAGGCTTAACACAGCAACAGTTTGCTGATGCGGTAGAAATTAAACGATCGTTAGTGGGTGCGTACGAAGAAGACCGAGCCGACCCAAAATACGAATTACTAATTAAATTAGCCGAATTTTTTGATTTTACAATTGATGAACTTATTAATCAAAAAATTGATGATAAGTACAAACCACAACCAAAAGCCAACGCAAATAATGTACGAGTTTTAAGTATTACTGTTGACAGTAACGATAAAGAAAATATAGAATTTGTGCCTGTAAAAGCTAGTGCAGGCTATTTAAATGGCTACGGTGACCCTGAGTTTGTTAGCACATTGCCACGTTTTTCGTTACCATTTTTTACGCAAGGCACCTATAGGGCTTTCGAAATTAAAGGCGATTCGATGCTACCATTACCTTCGGGTTCTATAATAATTGCTGAATATGCCGAAAATTGGGGCGATTTAAAAATAGCCGAAACCGCAATTGTAATAAGTAAAAACGATGGCGTAGTTTACAAACGTTTAGGCAGCAAATTCAAGGTCGATAAAGGCCTGAAACTAGTTTCTGATAACTCTGTTTATGAACCCTATGCTATTGAAGCCGAAGATATTTTAGAAATTTGGAAAGCAAAAGCATTTATATCAACCGAGTTACCCCAACCAGCAGCCGAGCCAACGATGGAAAACTTAACATCCATGATGGCGCAAATGCAAAAATCTATTGGGGAATTACAAAAAGGATAAGTCTGTTTTGGAATCATTTCTAGATAAAAAACTGCAAGAACGCAAGGATAACAACTCCATGCGTTGTTTACAGTTAAATAATGGTTTGATTGATTTTTCATCGAACGATTATTTGGGATTGGCACAATCTGCGGAAGCAAAAGAAGCAAATGCCAATTATTTTATAGAAAACAAGGCTTATAAATTAGGCGCAACCGGCTCGAGGTTAATTAGTGGCAACTCAGCCTTTGCCGAAAATTTAGAAAATGAAATTGCCCAGTTTCACAAAGCCGAAGCTGGGTTAATTTTTAACTCAGGTTACGATGCTAATTTGGGTTTATTTGCTTGCATAGCCCAAAAAGGGGATACCATTATTTGCGACGAAAATATACACGCCTGTATTATAGATGGCGCTAGGTTAAGTTTTGCGCAACGTTTTACATTTAAACACAACAATTTAGAAAGTTTAGAAAACAAACTAAAAAACAGCCAAGGCAATATATTTATAGCAGTAGAAAGTGTTTATTCTATGGATGGCGATATGGCTCCGTTAAAAGAAATATCGGCCTTAGCCAAAAAATACAATGCCAACATAATTGTTGATGAAGCCCACGCCATTGGCATAATTGGCAAAAACGGCGAAGGTTTGGTGCAACATTTAGGTTTACAAAACCATATTTTTGCCCGAGTGGTTACTTTTGGCAAAGCTTTGGGTTGCCACGGAGCAATAGTTTTAGGAAGCAATAAATTAAAAAACTACTTGATAAACTTTGCCCGGTCGTTTATTTACACAACTGCCCTACCCCTGCACAGTTTAGTAACTATACAAATAATGTATGCCCAAATGGCTAAACAAAAGGATATAGAGCTTCTAAACAACAATATTTCGCATTTTAAAAGCCAGTTTTTAAACAAAAAATTTGAACTAATTGAAAGCGATAGTGCTATACAGTGCTTAATAATACCTGGAAACGAAGAATGTAAAAATACAGCTTTATTTTTGCAACAAAAAGGGTTTGATGTTAGGGCAATATTATCGCCAACGGTAGCAACAACAAAAGAGCGTTTGCGTATATGTTTACACGCTTTTAATAGCAATTCTGAAATTACAGCACTCTGCAACACGTTAATTTTGCGAACGTAATCGCAAAATAAGTACGAATTTTGCGATTGCAATCGCAATATATATATGAAATTTGCGATTGCATTCGCAAAATAAGTATTATATTTGCGATTATAAACTGCAGTTAACATGGTAAATCGTTTAGTAGCTACCCAAATAATAAAAAAATTAACCGACCCAAAAGCAATTATTTTGCTTGGTGCAAGGCAGGTGGGTAAAAGTACCTTGCTGCAACAACTAGAAAAAAAGTTTGCCAAACCCATTGCGTATTGGAACGGTGACGAAGCTGATATTAGAAATTTTTTAAAAGATACTACTTCTGCAAAACTTAAAGCATTAATTGGTAATAACAAAACATTAATTATTGACGAAGCGCAGCGTGTAGATGATATTGGCTTGGTTCTAAAATTAATTGTTGATCAAGTAAAAAATGTTAAAGTGATTGCAACGGGTTCATCGGCTTTTGAATTGGCCAATAAAACCAACGAACCCTTAACTGGTCGTAAATGGGAGTACCAATTATTCCCCTTATCATTTAATGAAATGGTAAATCATCACGGGTTAATTACCGAAAAACGTTTGCTAGAACAAAGGTTAATTTTTGGCTATTACCCCGAAATTGTAAACCACCCAGGCGAAGAAATACAACGATTAAAACAATTATCAGACAGTTATTTGTACAAAGATATTTTAATTTTTGAGCGTGTTTTAAAGCCCGATAAGTTAGAAAAACTATTACAAGCTTTGGCTTTTCAAGTAGGAAACGAGGTGTCGTACAACGAATTGGGGCAATTGTCAGGTTTAGATAACCAAACCGTTGAAAAATACATTGGTCTATTAGAAAAAGCTTTTATTGTATTTAGGTTAGGTGCTTTGAGCCGAAACCTAAGAAACGAATTGAAAAAAAGCCGTAAAATATATTTTTATGATAATGGCTTACGAAACGCGGTTATAAATAGTTTTAACCCAATTACTTTGCGTGATGATGTGGGTGCTTTGTGGGAGAATTTTTTAACGAGCGAACGTAAAAAACATTTGGCATACGCAAATGAATACTATCTGCAATATTTTTGGCGCACACAATCTCAACAAGAAATTGATTATGTGGAAGAAAAAAATGGCCAAATAAACGCATTCGAGTTTAAATGGAATGCAAAAGCTAAAGTGCGTTTTCCTAAATCGTTTATAGATGCCTACCAACCTTTAGAAACTAAAATTATAAATCCCGATAATTTCGAAAGTTTTATAATGGATTAGTTTATAGTTTATTTTCCATACAACCCAAAAAAGAAAACAAAATATCGTTGGTAAATCTTAATTTCGTTTTTTTGAGATAAATGCCCTTTTTATGAATATTGCCCAAACATACAGCCCAACCGAAACCGAAAATAAATGGTACAAATACTGGTTAGATAATAAATTTTTTGCTTCAACACCCGATGAACGAGAGCCTTACACCATTGTAATTCCGCCGCCAAATGTTACTGGCGTTTTGCACATGGGGCATATGTTAAACAATACTATACAAGATGTTTTAATTCGCCGAGCCCGTATGCAGGGCAAAAATGCCTGTTGGGTGCCCGGTACCGACCATGCTTCTATTGCAACCGAAGCTAAAGTAGTTGCCATGTTAAAAGAGCAAGGCATTAATAAAAAGGATATTACCCGAGACGAATTTTTAAAATATGCTTACGAATGGAAAGATAAATACGGCGGCATAATTTTAGAACAACTTAAAAAACTGGGTGCAAGTTGCGATTGGGATAGAACCAGCTTTACCATGGATGCCCCAATGAGCGAGGCCGTAATTGATACTTTTATTCACTTACATAAAAAGGGCTTAATTTACCGTGGTGTGCGTATGGTTAACTGGGACCCAAAGGGTTTAACCGCCGTATCCGACGAGGAAGTAATCCGTAAAGAAGTAAATCAAAAATTATATTATATTAAATATGAGATAGTTGGTTTAGAAAACGAATATTTAATTGTTGCTACCACACGCCCCGAAACCATAATGGCCGATGCCGCTATCTGCGTTAACCCTGCCGACGAACGTTACCATCACTTAAAAGGAAAAAAAGTTTTAATTCCACTTTTAAATAAAGAAATACCCATAATTGAAGACGATTATGTAACCATGGATTTTGGTACGGGTTGCCTAAAAGTTACCCCAGCGCATGATTTAAGCGATTACGAATTAGGCCAAAAACACCACTTACCCATAATTGATATTTTAAACGATGATGGTACGCTAAACGAAAAAGCCCAAATTTTAGTAGGAGAAGACCGTTTTATTGCCCGTAAAAAAATTGCTAAACTGTTGGAGGAAGCAGGTAATTTAGAAAAAACGGAAGATTATAAATCGCAAATTGGTTTCTCGGAACGTACCGAGGCGGCCATAGAGCCCAAACTATCTATGCAATGGTTTTGCAAAATGACAGAAATGGCAAAACCGGCATTAGATTATGTAGAAAACGGCGAAGTAAACCTAATTCCCGATAAATTTTTAAACACCTACCGCCATTGGATGGGCAATGTAAAAGATTGGTGCATTTCTCGTCAGTTATGGTGGGGGCAGCAAATACCGGCTTGGTATGCGCCAAATGGCATTTTTGTTATTGCAAAAACTGCCGAAGAAGCACTGCAGCAGTTTAATCTTGAAGCTCACCACTCACCACTCACCATTAACGATATTAAGCAAGACGAAGACGTAGTAGATACTTGGTTTTCTTCATGGCTGTGGCCGATTTCGGTGTTTGACGCTACTGTTTTTGCTGACCCAAACAGCAAAGGCAATGCCGATGTAAACTACTACTACCCTACTAATGATTTGGTTACCGCACCCGAAATACTGTTTTTTTGGGTAGCCCGAATGATTATGGCTGGCCATGAGTTTAGGGGTAAAGCACCTTTTAAAAACGTTTACCTTACGGGGATTGTGAGGGACAAATTGGGTCGTAAAATGTCGAAATCGTTGGGCAACTCGCCCGACCCGCTGGATTTAATAACAAAATACGGTGCCGATGGTGTACGTGTAGGTATGTTACTATGC
The DNA here is from genome assembly GCA_004294495.1 of Sphingobacteriales bacterium. GTDB lineage: Bacteria > Bacteroidota > Bacteroidia > Sphingobacteriales > Sphingobacteriaceae > Pseudopedobacter. The sequence continues at coordinate 4,559 of REAS01000148.1, read as the reverse complement.
TCGCCAGCAGGCAACGATATAATGTTTGACGAAAGTAGCTGCGAACAAGGAAGAAATTTTGCCAATAAAATTTGGAATGCTTTTAAATTGATAAAAGGTATTAAACCCCAAAATTTAGATGCATTGCAAACCCAAACTCCCAACCAAATTGCAATAGATTGGTTTGCCAACCGATACCAAGAAGCCTTAACCGAAATAGAAAATCATTTTACAAATTACCGACTATCCGAAGCGTTAATGGCTTGTTATAAGCTAGTTTGGGACGATTTTTGCGCTTGGTACCTCGAAATGATAAAACCGCCTTACCTGCAGTTTACCGATGCCCCAACCTATAATGCAACCGTAAATTTCTTTGCCGATATTTTAAAACTACTACACCCCTTTATGCCATTTTTAACCGAAGAGCTTTGGCATGACGAAGAAGTTTTTGGCCAAAGAGAGCCTTTAGATTGTTGTATTGTAGCCCAAATAGCACCTTCTAAACCATTTAATACAACAATTTTAAAAGAAATAGAAACTGTAAAGCAAGCCATTGCCGAAATTAGAAACCTGAGAAATCAAAAGCAAATTTCGCCAAAAGAAGCTTTGCCATTGGCGGTAAAAGCAAATTCGGATATTAATTTTACCAATTACCAAACCATTATAGAAAAATTAGCAAACCTTAATAGTTTCGAAACTGTAGTTGATAAAGTTGATGGAGCTTTTTCTTTCCTTGCGGGAAAGGATGAGTTTTTTATTACCCTTACTGGGAGTGTAGATATAGAAGCCGAAAAAGAACGTATTACCAAAGAAATAGAATACCTAAACGGATTTTTAAAATCGGTAAATGCCAAACTAAACAATCAGAAATTTGTAGCTAATGCTAAACCAGAAGTGGTTGCCAACGAACAAAATAAACTGGCCGATGCTAAAGCTAAGTTGGATATTTTAATGGAAAGTTTGAATGCGTTGATATAACGCAGTTTTTGCTTCTCTAAAAATGTAAGTTGAAGTGAAAAGCGTACCAGATAAATCCCTTTTGGGGCTAAGAGAATTGTAAAGAAATAATTTTCATTATATTGATAGACATTAATTTTTTCTTTTTCCTTGATGAAAAAGATTCTGTGTTAAAATCCAAACATTTTTGGCTTTATTTTCGATAATACGTGTTGAGGTTTTTTAAAGGCATTTTAGGATTCTAAAAATATCGCTAAGTAATTTTATATACTTAGCGATTGGATATTTTGTCATCCATCAATTTTATCCCTCGCAGGTTGCTCCTCAGCAGAGCCTGTTTCCGTTTTTATTGACTTTTTAAAGATATTCTATTTTTTTGTTTTTTTTCTTTAAATTTACATCTTAAGTCGCCTTTAGGCAGGCTGTAAGGAGGGTTGATTTTTTTCGCTCTCCTTCTTTTTTGTTTTGTTTACTTCGTATTCATTGTTATATTTTGTTTTGGTTTTAAATAAAATATAGCTTAATTCTAGTAATTTTCGCTGTACTGCTGTTAAACCTTTCTTTTTAATCCCACTTTTCTCACTAATTTTTTCGTGTATTTCTTTGTGAATTTTATTGTGCCTTATGGCCGTCATTGATGGAAAGAACAACGCTTTACGCAGGTATCTATTACCTCGTTTTGAAATACGAGGTTTTGCTTTTACTGAAGTTCCAGACGATTTATCAATAATATCTAAACCCGCATAACTTACCAGTTGCTTTTTATTTCTTATTAATTCAAAGCCATTTGTTTCGGCTAATATAATAGCGGAAGTAAGCGTACTTATTCCTTTTATACTACTCATATTTGCTACAGCTTCTGTTATTTCGTCATCTGAAGCAATTAAAATATCTATTTCTATTTTAATTTGAGCTTCTTGAATGTTTAGCAAATTTATTCTTGCATTCATCCTTTTTAAACCTATCTCGTTTGGCTCTGCTTCTTTAGAGTCAGCGTGTAATTGGTTTTTAACGATAGTTCGCTCGTCTACTATTTGATCCCTTTCTCTGGTTAACTGTCGCAGATATTTAAAAATCGGTTTAGGTTTTTGCCATTCTTCTAATTTTCTACCTAATCCAAACTGCGCAATAGCACTCGAACAGGTGCTATCATTTATTGTTTTTAACTCTAGTGTTTTAATGTAATGGCTTATCTTACTTGGTAGTACAATATTTACTACTTGTAAATTATCAACTAAGTAATAAGCAAATAACTCGTGGTAAATGCCAGTTGCCTCCATTACATAAACTATTGGGTAGTCTGGTTCTTTGAGTTTATTACTCCACTTTAGTAATTGGATCATTCCTGTTTTTGTGTTTTTAAAAACAGAGGTACTTACCAATTGATAACTAAGGTCATCATACTTTTTTCCAAAAGTTGCTACTAACTCATCTTGAGCTACATCAACTCCTATTGCTTGCTTTAGTAATTTCTTCATCATTATAGTTTTAAATTATAATAAGTGAATAATTTCTCACCGACTTTTCTCCTGGTTATATTCAGTATATTCATCATTTAGCGAATTACTTACATTCTGTTCAGCCTCTAAAAAATTAAAAGCAATGAGGCAGTATCTTTTTCTGAGTCTATTTTAAAAATGACTTCCAACAAAATTTGCTCTCATTGCTTTCACTTGTTACATTTGTAATTAAAGGTAAGTATTATTAATGCCAAACATAGGAGTAACAAAAAATCAAGGCTTGCTATGATTTGTCTGGTAAGCTCAATAAATTTTAGCAGCGCATTTACGAGGCGTGACAAGTCGGGTTTGTGGTTTAATATTGTTTCTACAACACGCAGCGTAATTGCTTGGGTAGTAGTATAGGGATATTTCTACAAAAAATTTATGGGCTTCCCTATCAAAATAATAGCTAGGCCGTCCTCAATGGCACACCTGTTTGATGGAAATATAATTGTATTATTAACCTACTATTTAAATTTTTAATAAAGTACCCATTAATTTAAACTATTAACCTTTCATTTTTAAAAAATGTATCAAATTGTAAAAACCATTCTTTTTAAATTCGACCCCGAAAACATACATTATTTTGTTACCAATTGGCTAAAAAGATTGCATAAAATAAAACCGTTTTCCAAAGCTATTAAAGCATTTTATAGTGTAGAAAACAAAAATTTAGAAACAAATTTATTGGGTTTGCATTTTAAAAACCCAGTAGGTTTAGCCGCCGGTTTCGATAAAAATGGAGATTATATAGAAGAATTGGCCAATTTTGGTTTTGGATTTATTGAAGTAGGTACCGTAACCCCTTTACCGCAAGCTGGCAACCCTAAACCACGTATGTTTAGGTTAAAAGCCGATGATGCCCTAATAAACCGAATGGGTTTTAACAACGATGGTGTAGTTGCATTGGCAAAGAAATTGGCAACTATAAAAAGAAATGGACTAATTATTGGTGGCAATATTGGCAAAAATAAAGATACCCCCAACGAAAACGCAGTAAACGATTACGTAATTTGCTTTAACACATTGTTTAACGTGGTAGATTATTTTGTGGTAAACGTAAGCTCGCCAAATACGCCAAATTTAAGGGCACTACAAGAAAAAGAACCGCTAAAGCATATTTTAAATACTTTACAAAACCTGAATTTAAAAAACCAAGCACCTAAACCTATTCTTTTAAAAATAGGTGTAAGTGGTAAACCTTTAACTCAAAAATCTACCGAAGTAATAAAATATTTATCCCAAAAATCAAATCACTCTTTCCCAATTATTGGAGTTGGCGGCATTAATAATGCCAACGATGCAATAGAAAAATTAAATGCTGGTGCTAGCTTGGTACAAATTTATACTGGTTTTGTTTATCAAGGTCCGGGTTTGGTAAAGCAGATTTTAAGAGTTCTTGCAAGACGATAATTTACTTTAACATTATAGCTATTAGACTGGCTAAGAACGATTAAACAGTAAAGTTTTCAAATAAAAAAAACAGGAATTAATTAAAATTCCTGTTTAAAAGCATTTGTAATTTGTTACTAATAATACTATAATTTTATTGTAGTTGCTGCGGCAACAGATGAGTTAACTTCGTAACCGGCGGGTACTTCTGCATTTTTACCTTTCATTGTTAAAAATAAAATACAAACTAATATACCTAAAACAAGAGCTAAAGTTTGCTTATCCTGTCCTTGTTGGTAAACATTACCACCCGAAAGTATAACTTCCTGCCCGTCTTTAGCAGTTACAGATTTAATTAAAATTTCAACAAAGCCTTCTTTACCTAGGCCTTTTGCTTTATCAGCTCTCATTACTTGACCTTTTGCGATAGCGCCAGCTGCGATAGCTGTAACACCATCAACTTTAACATCATATCTAACTCTAAAATCAACCATTTGGCCAACATTAACTTGATCTGAGTAGATAGTTGAAACGGTTTCTAATACCACTTTTGTGCCTTGTGCTAAAATAACCTCGCCGTTGCCACTAATTTTAAACGACATTGATAATACTGCCACAGCTAATAACAATACCAGGGCAAACGCATTTAACTTTGCCATAAGAATAAAAAATATTTTAACTTAAACAAAATTAATTTAAGCACAATAAACCCTCTCGGGTTTATTACCG
>REAS01000092.1 GCA_004294495.1 Sphingobacteriales bacterium | reverse complement strand
ACCATATTATTACAAAATAAATAAATTTATTCAAAACGGTAAATGATGGTAACTGTCTATAATAAAATAGGTTGTGAGTTTACGTTCAAACACTATATAGTAAAGTTCAGATATGCTTTTTTTTTAATACGATTAAATAACTGTTTCAAAGAGTGTTATAATATACACCAAAGAAACACAAATTCTAAAATGTTTGTTTAAAATTAAAAAGATGCAAACAGTTACCATAGATATCATTAACAATAAAGTTTTTAAACTTTTGCAAGATTTAGAACTGTTACAACTTATTAGGTTGCGTACAGATAAACCAACTTCTGCACCTGTATATGAATGGGCAACAAAATACAAGGGGGCAATGAGCAAACAACCCATAATTGATATTGACAAGCAAGTAAGGCAACTACGCAACGAATGGGATTAAATTATCTTTGGGATACCAACACAGCTATTTATTATTTATAACAACAGTTCCCTGCCAATGCAGAAAAATTTATAGACACTATTTTATTAACCAATAATCCAGTAATATTGGCCATAACAGAAATAGAATTGCTTTGTTGGAAAACCACCACCGAAAAAGATTTACAAATATTACATAGCTTTATTTACGATGCTACAGTTATAGAGCTAGAACAAGCCATTAAAATAAAAACTGCCGAACTACGTAAAGCGTATAAAATAAAAATACCTGATGCTATTATAGCAGCAACCGCCATTGTTCATAACCTTACCCTTATTACAAGCTATAGCTATTTTGCTATCATTATTGACTTACAGGTTATTAACCCAAAAAATTTGTAAAACTTAAGGCACTCGATAATGAGGCTTTTATAAAAATTATTATCTGTACCCATATTTTAGCCTTTGAAGGCGATTTGTGGTGTAATTTTCGAAGACAATTACTCGGATTATAAGGAAAATAAGAAGAAACGTTTGGGCAATGTAGCTCCTAAAAGGATTAAGTGTAGGAAGATTGAGGGGTAATTGGGGATTTTAAACCTATAAGGTTCCGCCTTTAAAAACCACAAACGAAGAAACTAAATTTGTTGAAAATAAATTGAACAACAGACCAAGAAAGATTTAGTTTCTTAAAACTAAATCAATTTTATTCACATTCACTTAAAAATAATAAAAATTTACAATAATTTATTAAACCCGACTTTTAATTAAAATAGCTTAAAAAATTAAATTTTTTAAGCTATTTCTTAAGAAAACTAAATATTGTATAAATTAGAACTAGCACCGAATAAACCATACTAGCTCTAATTTTTAAATTATTGAAAAACTACTTTATATGTTTTATATAAACCAGGTGCAGTTATTTGTAACATATATATTCCTGGGTTAGGTTTTTGTTTCAAGTTTAATTTGTACTTGTTTGTATTAAGTGTATTTAATAAATCTTGGCTATAAACAATTTTACCGTTAAGGTTTGAAATAGAAACCTTGACCTGCTTTGCTCCAAAATTATTTAAATCAATATACAAATCACCGTTATTTGGAATTGGATAAACCGATATTTCGTTATTAGTTAAACCAAAAGTTACTTGGCGAATACCTAAGTTCTTAAAATCACCATTTAAATCATATTGAGTTAAACGGTAATAGTTTACACCGTTTGATGGTGCAACATCATCAATAGTATAACTCGAATTGCTTCCTTTTGCCGGTACTTTTGCTAATAAACTAAAGTTGATACCGTTAGTAGATTTTTCTAACTCGAAGTATTTATTGTTAATCTCTAATGCGGTCGACCAATTTATTTTTGCTTTATTACCAATTACTTTAGCATCAAAAGATTTCAAATTTACAGGCGTAGTTGAAACAGTTTTGATTACCTCAACTTCTTTAAGTTTTATGGACCAAGATGTAGTCATTTCCACAGCTTTTGAGCGTACTTGCCCAATTATTCTAATACCCATAACATTATTTAATGCTTCGCCACTAAAGGTATAAATTTGGTTTGATACTTGTAAATCGTAAGTATAAGCTGGCGATATTGTCCAATCACTTACGTCTTTCCAAGTAGTACCATCGGTTGATGATTGTAGCTTTATACCAGCAGTAAAAATACCATTCTCGTACATTACGCTGTTTGTTGTGCCGTTGTAATATTTAACACTTGTAATACCATTTTGAGTTTGTGTCCAAATGGTTCCAGCTGCTTGCCAATTATCTGCTGTACTCACATCATTTAAACCAAAACTTTCGGTTATGTTTCCATTGTTTACTAAATTATTGTCTGATTTTGATTCATCACTAAGCGAATTATCTGCGGGTATATTGTCCCAAGTTACACCTGTACCTGTTACAGCAATATTAGAACTTGTACCTTGTATAACTGTAATGGTTTTTGTTACTTGTTCCCCAAATAGGTTATTGTTATCCATTACCTTTAATTTTACAATAAAGGTACCGCCATTTATATAGGTGTGCGAAGGGGTTGCACTTTTATCAATTGCACTACCGTCGCCAAAATCCCATTCGTAACCTAAAATAAAGTCGCCGGCATCTGCATCTGCTGACCCAGCTGAACTAAAATTAACTACTAAAGGTGAAGTACCCGTTATTGGTGTGGCAGTAATTACTGCCGTAGGTGCAGCATTAGCTAAACTGGTAAATGCACAAGTAGCTGTTTTGTTATCGCTTTGTGTAGTTGCTGTAATTGTTGCATTACCAGCCGAAACAGCTGTTACTTTTCCATTAGCATCTACTGAAACAATGGCATCATTGCTAGACGACCAGTTTACACTAGTAATTGTTGCATTGTTTGGGCTAACAGTTGCTGCTAGCGTTGATGAATTTCCCACTTTAACACTTAAAGTTGTTGGCAATACTGCAATTGATGTTACTGGAATATTACTTGTAGAAACATTTACTAAACAATTTGCAACAAAACTGCCATCGGTTGTAGTTGCTGTAATTGTTGCATTACCTGCCGAAACTCCTTTAATTACACCAGTTGAACTTACCGTAGCAACACTCGAATTGCTTGACGACCAAGTAGTAGATTGATTGGTAGCATTAGTTGGTGCAATGGTAGCCGTTAGCTGAAAGTTTTGGTTAACCGCAACCGCTGTATTTGTTTCGGAAAGGGTTACACCCGTAACGGCTACAATACCTGCGGTAGAAATACCCGCAAAAGGGTGATTAGAAACTACTTCCCAAACTGTTTGCTGTATACTATTTGCCAATGCATTATCTATTGCGCCGTATTGAGATGGTACACCTATGCCTACTGGGCTGTCTTTATATAGTGTTGCATAATAAGTACAAGCTAGTATATAAGATCCAATATTATTCATGTGTATAGCATCGGCATATACTTGCCATATTTTTGTA
>REAS01000147.1 GCA_004294495.1 Sphingobacteriales bacterium | reverse complement strand
AGCTTGAAAAAGTTTGTGTTACCCCAATAAAAAATAAATCTATCTTAATAAGCTGGTATAAAGAACTTTATGCTATAAAAAATACAAGTTGGGTTAATTTTTAAATTCTACAAAAACCCTTTTATAATTAAAAATATAGCTTTTAAACGTAATAAAAAAGGCGGTATTAAATTTATTTGGTGGCTTTATATAAATTGATACTATTTATATTGTTGTGCTAATATCCCACATTGCGCAAACATTTTTTACAAATGAAAAAATGTTTGCGCAATGTGGGATAAAAGTGTTAGCTAATTAATAAGTTGCCCTTCCGCCCGATAAATCGAATGTAAAACCAGTAGTAAAGCTATTTTCTTCTGATACAATGTATGCTATCATTTGAGCTGCTTCGGTTAGGGTACCGCAGCGTTTCATAGGTATTTTATCTGTCATGTATTTTACTTGCTCGGCGGGCATCATATCAACCAATGCGGTTTGTATAACTGCTGGCGCTAAAGCGTTTACGGTAATATTGTATTCGGCATATTCTTTACCTTGTACTTTTGCCATACCAATAACAGCAGCTTTTGAAGCTGAGTAAGCCAACATGCCCGCATTACCTTCTTTACCTGCAATAGATGCTAAGTGTAAAATTCTACCATAATTTTGTTTAACCATATACGGCAAAACAGCGTTCGACGTGTAAAAACTTGCCATAAAATTAAGCTCGAATACTTTGTGTAAATTATCACTATCAACCAAGTGACTTTTAACATTGGTAATGCCGGTAATGCCTGCACTGTTTACCAAAATATCAACTTTTTGCCATTGTTTAACGGTTTCTTCAACGGCATTTTTTACTTCAGCTTGTTGGGTAATATCAATGGCAAATAACAAAGTTTGAGGGTTATTTACCCCAAAATTTGTTATTAAGCTTTCTTTATTAATATCTAAAAGAGTTACAAAAGCCCCGTTTTGCAAAAGCATATTGGCGGTTGCTAAGCCAATGCCCGATGCTGCACCAGTAACAATGGCTACCTTTCCTTTAAAATCCATATTTTAGTATTTAGTTTTAATATCCTCTACTAAAGTTAAAATACGTTGGTTAAGTTCTTTAATATAGGCAACACTAGAACTATCAGGAATGTAAGCTGCTTTACGGGCAATAGAGTTTGTTAACACACCGCGGGCAATTAGCAGTTCTTTTTCGGCATAATGAAATAATTCCATATTTTGTAAAGAGAAAAATATTTGCGGCATTACACGTTCAAAAATTTCGAATGCTTTAGTATGTTCGCCATTTTTACGTAGTTCGAATACTTTTTGTAAAATATCTGATACTGCTAAACCTGGCATTACCCCAGCAATACCTACTGGTATTAACTCTAATAAATATAACCCTCCCCAGCCTTCTAAAACGCCAATTTCGCCATTTGTTGCAGCAATAATTTCTTCAAATTTTGGTGCACACAATGGTTCTTCTAATTTTAAGTATTTAAAATTAGGATGCGCTAATTGCAATTCTTTTATTAATGCAACGCTTATTGATTGACCTCCAGGATTAAAATCTTGAACCAAAACCGGAGTATTAGGTATGGCTTCAAAAAATGTTGCTAAGTATTCTTTTACAGATGCTTCTGGCAAACCAAAAATACGGGGTACAGCAAGCGAGATAATATCGGCACCAGCCAAAACATTTGCTTGTGCTAATTTTATTGCAATTTTTAACGATGGGTGGTTTGATTGTGCAATAATTTGCAACCTTCCATTAGCTTGGCTAACCGCAATTTCTACTACTTTAAGTTTCTCTTCATCGGTAAGTTTATAAAACTCGCTTGCATAGGCTGGTAAGCAAACTGATTGTAAACCGGCAGAGATTGCAAATTCAATAAGATTTCGCAATTGTGCTTCATCAATTTCTTCGTTGGGTGTAAATGGTGTAGGTATAATGGGTATTGAACCTACAAGTGCTTGAGTTTGTGTTAACATATTTCTGTTTTAAGGATTAATTTATATTTAATAGTATTATGAACGGCCAACTATAGGTTCAATAAAAGGTAATTCATCATTTGATTTTGGCTTTAAAAAATCAAAATCACAACCTTCATTAGCTTGTAAAATTTCACGTATAAATAGTTTGGGGTAACCTCTTTTGTGTAAACTTATTGGTGGCTGCCAAAGTGCTTTGCGTAGGTTTAATTCTATTTCGGGTACTTCTAGGGTTATGCTTCGGTTAGGTAAATCAAGGGTTATAAAATCTCCGTTTTGTACCAAGGCTAGGGGGCCACCAATGGCAGCTTCGGGTACAACGTGTAATATTACAGTGCCAAAGCTAGTACCGCTCATACGGGCATCGCTTATGCGTACCATATCGGTTACGCCAATTTTTTTTAGTTTGGTGGGTATGGGTATCATTCCCCACTCGGGCATACCCGATGCAATTGGGCCAGCGTTTTTTAATACCAAAACCGAGTTAGCATCAACATGTAAATTTGGGTCATCTATCCGGTTCAGCATATCATCGTAACTATTAAAAACAACGGCTTTGCCACTATGGTTTAACAAGTGTTTTGCTGCAGCTGCAATTTTTATTACCGCCCCCTGTGGTGCTAAGTTGCCTGTTAAAATAGCAATAGTTGGGGTTTGTGTAACTGGGTTTTCTACGGGTTTTATAATGTTTTGGTTGTTAACTTTAGTATCTACCAATAATGTGTCTAAGGCTTTACCAGTATAAGTTAATACCTCGGTGTTTATTAAATTCCCCAATTGTTTAATAACTGCAGGTACGCCACCAGCGGTATCAAAATCGTCTATCAGCATATTTCCAGCGGGCTGTACATTTGTAATACAGGGTACTAAAGCCCCTTTTACGTTAAAAACATTGGGGTAAAGGGGTATGTTTAATCTGCCAGCAATTGCGGTTAAATGTATTACGGCATTGGTGCTACCACCTAAAGCCATTAATACCGAAACTGCGTTTTTAAATGCTGAAAGAGTTAAAATATCCGATGGCTTTAAATCTTCGTGTACCATTTCAACAATGCGTTTACCAGCATTTTTAGAAATTTCGAATCTTTTTGGGCTATCAACAGGTAAGGTACTTAAGCCTAATGGCATAATACCCAATGCTTCTAAAACACCATTCATGGTTGATGCTGTGCCCATTGTGTTGCAAGCACCAAAGCCACAACTTAGGCTTTTGCCAATATCTTCCCATTCTTTTTCATCAATAGTGCCTAGGCGTAGTTCGTCCCAAAATTTCCATAAATCGGTGCCACTGCCTAAGCGTTGACCTTTATGTATGCCTACTTTTTTAGGGCCAGCGTTTAATTGTATGGTAGGTAAGTTTGCGCTTGTTGCGCCCATTAAAAGGCCAGGTACTGTTTTGTCGCAATTACCTAATAAAATTACGCCATCAATTGGGTAAGCTCTTAGGTTTTCTTCTACATCAATTGACAATAAATTGCGGTAAAGGGCAGCGGTAGGTTTCATCAACTCTTCGCCAAGCGAAATTACCGGAAACTCCAAAGGTATGCCACCCGCTTCGTAAACGCCTTTTTTTACCTCATCGGCAACTGCCCTAAGGCTCATATTACAATTGTTAAGTTCGCTCCAAGTATTAGCAATACCTATTATGGGCTGTCCATTGTAATTATCCATATTAATGCCACTTGCCCTTAATGCACCTTTGTGCAATAAGCCGGTTTCGTTGGCGCCATAAAACCATTTATGGCTTCTTAGTTTTTTTGTTTCCACTATTTAGGCAGGGTTAGTTAAGGGAAGTTTAGCGGTTTGTTTATACTCCCAAAGGGTTATTGCAATTGTACTTGTTAACACCATTAAACCCCCAACAATGGCTAATGCACCAAGCTTTTCGTGTAAAAAAATTGCGGCAATGGGTAATGCAAAAAAAGTAATCAAAAAATTTGATAATGCTACTTGTATGGCTTCTAACTTTTTTAAGGCTGTAAAAAACAATATCATTGATAAAAAATTATGGAAAACTGTTAACAAAATTAACCCAACCCAAGTATTGGTAGTAAAATTTGGAATGTTTGAAATTATGTTACTTTCTTTAAAAAATACAATGGGTGCTAAAATAATTACCATAAATATGTAGGTATAAAATAGCATCTCCATTTCGGTATAATCATTTGCAATTTTTTTACAAATGGTGTTGTAAAAACCGCTACCTAAAATTCCTGAAAAAATTAGTAGGTTACCAATGATATACTGAGCGTTAAAATTTGAGCTTAAAATATCTTTCATTGAACATAATACAACACCAATAATTGCAATCGCAAAGCTAACCCAACGAAGTGTATTCATTTTTTCTTTTAAAAAGAAAAAGGCCATTAATGCCGATACCACGGGTAGCGTTAAACAAATTATGCCAGCATTACTGGCGGTAGATTGTTGTGTACCTATGGTCATTAAAACCTGAGCTGGAAACTGGCCTAATAACGCCAAAAGAACAAATATTTTCAAATCACCTAATTTTCTATTTTTATTAGCTTTTATATCTTTAAAAACAAAAGGTAACATAAACAAAGTTGCCAAAAGCATTGGGATAAATACAGTACCAAATGCACCAACTTGCGATTGAGTTAATTTTATACATGTAAATTGTAATGCCCACATTAAATTACAACTAAATAATGCACCCCAAGAAAGTAAAGATTTTTTCATATTTTGTTTAAAAGTTGAAAATTGTAAACAATAATAGCAATTATTTGAATACAAAAATATATTTTTGCTAATTAACATCCAAATTAAATAAAATGCAAAGTTTAAATAGTAGATTTTTAGAAAAAAACGTAGTTATTACAGGTGGTGCAAGAGGTATTGGGTTTGAGATTGCAAAGCAGTTTGGTTTAGAGGGGGCGATAGTTTCGATATTAGATTTTAATGCTGATAGTTTAAAAGAGGCAAACCAAAAGCTTATTGATTTAGGCATTAAAACTTTTGGTTATTTTATTGATATTTCTAACAGAGTTGAGGTTTTTGATTTAATTGCTAATATTGATGCCCAAATACCAATAGATGTTTTAATAAATAATGCAGGAATAGCTTTTGAAACTCCTTTTTTAAACATCGAAGAAAAAGAATGGAAAGCTATAATTGATATTAACCTTACGGGGATGTTTAATGTTGGCCAAGCAGTTTGTAAACTTATGGCTGAGCGTAAAAGTGGGGTTGTTGTAAATATGGCAAGTAAAAATGGTTTAGATGGTGAGGCTGGTTATGCACATTACAATTCATCAAAAGGAGGTGTAATTATGCTTACAAAATCTATGGCAATCGAAATGGCACCTTATGGCGTTAGAGTAAATGCGGTTTGTCCCGGTTATATTCAAACGCCAATGTCTATGGAAATTGATTCGCCAGAATTTACACAAAAATTTGTTGATAGATATATACCTTTAAACAGGCCAGGGAAAGTGGAAGAAATTGCACCTATATTTTTGTTTTTGGCTAGCCAAGAAAGTAGTTTTATTACCGGCCAAACCATTGTTGCCGATGGTGGGCAATTGGCAGGGCAGAAGCCCTAAATTATAAATTAAACTGCTTGTGTTAAAAAGCGAAACCTTTTATATATACTTTATAACGATAACATTAATAATTCGCCACGTTTAAAATGAGCTAATAAGGTTTCTTCGGATAGTTTAAGGTTTTTGTTTTTAATTGCATCTAGTAAAACTCTATGCTCGGCATCGGTTTGTTCATAATCGTTTAATTCTGTTTGCGATTTTCCTAATTTTTGATGAAATAATGGGATATGGCTAGCCAAATAAATGTTTAAAAGTTTAGGGTTTTGTGATGATTTTATAAGCGTTTCGTGAAACTTAATATCGGCTTCGCAAGCACCACCAAAATAACCTTGTTTTACCATCATGGTGTAATCATCGCAAATTTGCTGTAATTCGATTAGGTTTTCGGCAGTTATATTGTTTATTAATAAACGCATTGCGCCTATTTCTAATATTTCTCTTAATTCTCTTATTTGGATTACATTTTCAACCGTTACAGCTGCAACAAAATATCCACCTTTTTCACCAACAGTAACAAGCCCTTCACCTAATAATCGATTTAAAGCTTCCCTTACTGCCATACGGCTTACCCCAATTTTTTTTGCCCATTCATCTTCTTTAAGCCTAGTGCCAGCAATTATCTGCGTTGATAAAATTACTTTACGTATTTCGTTGTATGATTTTATGGAATTTGAGTCTGTTTTCATGTGTTATTTGTAACCAAAAATAACAAAACTTTATAAATATATCATTAAAAAGTAAAATTTTTAGAATTACCCACCTTCATCTTCTCAAAACCAAATATTAATATAACACTCTAAATTTTAAAGTATTTTCTATTTTTTTTAAATCCTTTAAAAGTATTTTATCGTATTGTGTATTTATATCGGTAATTACATAGCCAATTTGTGGGTTTGTCATTAAAAATTGAGCTACAATATTTACGTTGTGTTTGGCTAAAATTTTGTTTACCTGTGCCATAATACCCGGTACGTTTTTGTGTATATGTATAAGTCGGTGGGCGTGGTCTATTCTTGGTAATTGTAAATTAGGGAAATTTGTGCTCATGTGTGTGGTTCCCTTATTTATAAAATCGGCCATACGGTTTGGTATAAACGCTTTATTTGTCGCACTTTTTTTAGCATCATCAAACAAAACAATACCCATTTGGGTGCAAATTTGGGAATCAATATTGTTTTTAGAATTCCCTAAATAACCAATAGTTTTAAGTTTGATGGCATTTTTTAATTGGTTGGGTTCTATTTTTTCGCCGTCGGCTAATAATAGCATTCCAACATCTTGTATATACTTATCTTCAAAAATTGCTTTATGGCGAATTGAGAAACCATCTTTTTTTAAGATGTTAATACTATCGTTGCTTACGTTGCCAATAATTAGGCATAAAATGCGATTTTTAGGATATGAAATAGCTTGTGGCAAATCCGAAACGTATAAGAATTCATCGAAACTTGGGGTTACATGGTCGGCTTTTTCGGCAACTGCTTTACGTTCTATGTTTTCGGTAAAGGCAAAAAACTTTTTTATAACTCCCGATTCTTTTAATTGAAAATCAGAATGTCCGTCACCTATCCCAAATATCTCACCCTCAAGTTTAAGCATATTTAATAAGGTTACTTTACCGCCTTCCTGACTTAAAGGGTTGTTTGTATCGTAGCCAACAATTTCATCATCGTTATTAAACAAAAAAGTATTTGCATAAATATTTTCTGTTTTAATATGGTAATGAGTTACAACGGGGATAATAAATTCTTTAAAGCCTCCCGAAACTATCAAAATATCATCGGCATGTTTTTTAAAAAATGCTTTATTTCGAGAAAATGATGTTGAAACTTTTTTCTTTAAATGTTTTACCAGTTTTTCTAAATCTGCTTTATTTGCTTCCAAAAGTTTTACACGGGCAGCTAAACTTTCCGAAAATGACAGCTTACCTTCCATGGCTTGGTTGGTTAAGTCTTCAATTTGTTGGTATATTATTTCCCTATCGGGATGTTTTTTTAAAGAAATTCGAGCGAGTTCGTCTAATGCTTCTACTTGTGTAAAAGTGCTATCAAAATCTATAATAAAGTACTGTTTCAAAAGTATTTAGCTAAGTAGGTAAAAATTACAAACGATTGTTATCAATATTTAGGAGGCTCTTTTTTAACGTAAAAACTACGTATTCGCGGTTGCGGTTAAGGCGTTGCTCTAAATTTGTAATTAATTTTTCTTCGTTACCAGGTTCAAACAAAAGGTCGTCATCTGTTAAATGGTTGTACTTCCTTTGCAGTTTTATTTTTAAGCGTTCCCAGTTTTGTGGGCTAATAGTAAATTGTGCCATTTTATTTATTTGGTACAAAAATAGCAGATAGATTTTAATGAACGAATTTATTTAACTTTACACTATTGTTTATTACAAAACCGTTTAATAAATAATTAATTTATAAATTATGAAAAAAAATATTTCACTGGTAATATTGCTATTTTTATGCAGCGCCAACACTTTTGCTCAATTTAATTTAGGTTTAAAAGCAGGCATTAACTACTCAATGATTTCGGCCCGAGAAGGGCAATTTGATTATAAAGGTTTATTGGGATATCAAGGCGGAGTGTGGGCTAGGTTTGGTAAAAGCATTTATTTTCAGCCCGAGGTTTATGTAGGAACAAAAAATACCGACTTAAAATTTACACAAATTAATACAACTATAAAACAAGATGGTGAAATTAAATTAACAACTGTTGATGTGCCTTTACTTTTTGGTAAGCAAATTGGGATAGAAAAATTAAATTTCCATTTTGTTGTTGGACCTTCGTTACAATTTATTTTACAGGAAAATAACACTGTTTTTAACCAAGTTACCGACCCTAATTTCTATAATTATCGCCCTTTTGTTGCTAATTTACAGGCGGGTGGTGGCGTAGATTTAGGTAATTTATCAATTGATTTGAGATACGAAACTGGCTTGCAAGATATTAATAAATCTAATGGGCAGCATAACAATTTAATACACTTTAGTTTAGGATATAAATTGTTGTAGTTTTTGTTAGATAGTAATTGCATTTTCTTTAAATAAAATTGTTGAGGTTTAAACATCTTAAGTTCAAGTAATAAGTGTTATTATTTCCAAATATCCTTTTTGGTTAACCCATTATTTTTATAAATAAATCTATTTAAAAAAAATGCCTTCGCTTTAAGCGAAGGCATCAATAAAAACTTTAAAAATCCTCTATTTATTTAAAATTAAGTTTTACCAAAGTTTAGCTGGGTACACCCCATCTTCCAATAATTTGCTAATGCTGTTTTGCACAATTTCTTTATCTTCTTTATAAGTTACACCAAACCATTTTTGGCTTGTGGGTATAACTTTAAATTGTGCTTCGCCGGTTTTAGTTAAATAATCGCCCACTAAAGGAATAAAAAATTCGGCTTTAGGGTTTGATTTGTTGGCCTCAACAAAATCAACAAATAGTTTTTCGCAAATAGGGAATACAGCTGGTGTAAAGCCCCAGAAATTCATAGAAACAGGTGTTTCGGGATCTAATGGAAATTCAACACCATTTTCTTCGTAAACAATACCATCTCCTTTAAAGTAAACTTGAGTACGTTCGTTTATAGCAGTTAAATAACCATCGGTATTTGTTGCACAAACCCCACGTGATACCGAACCATTTTCTGAAAGTGTATTTTGAATTTCGTAACCAATCATAGAAAAATTAGTGTCTGTTGCTTCGGTGGTTAAAAATTTTACCATTTTTTCGAATGCATCAAAACCATAATAATCGTCGGCATTTATAACGCAAAAATTTTCCTTAATTTGGTTTTTTGCCGATAATACCGCATGTGCTGTTCCCCACGGTTTTGCTCTTTCAATTTCCTCGTTTATGCTGTATTTTTTTAAATCAAACGATTGAAAAACGTAATCGGTTTCAACTTTACCAGCAAGTTTAGGTTCGAAAATTCCTTTAAAGCTTTCTAAAAATTCTTCTCGTATAATAAAAGAAATTTTTCCAAAACCAGCTCTAATTGCATCGTGAATAGAATAATCAATAATAGTTTCGCCGTTTGGGCCAAACCCATCTATTTGTTTCATGCTACCATAGCGGCTAGCCATACCAGCTGCAAGTATTAATAATGTAGGTTTATTCATTTTTTTTAATTTATATTTTAAGTAAATGTTATTATTTGCGAAAGTAATTTTTAATTGATATTCATGAAAATAATTTAGATTATTTTTCGGTTAATTTAGTTTTATTTTTAACATATAGGTTTAGCCAGTTATCTATTTCCCATAGGCTGTGTAATATCGACTCTTTAGATGTGTAAATATGCGCCTCGTTTGGTAAAATTACCAAACGAGTTGTTGCGCCATTTCCTTTTAAGGCTTTGTAAAATCGTTCGCTTTGCATAGTATAAGTGCCAGCATTTTCATCGGCATCGCCATGAATTAATAATAATGGGGCTTTGATTTTATTTGCAAAATTAAATGGAGACATGGCATTATATACCAAAGGCGCTTGCCAATAAGTTCGCTCTTCGTTATCAAAACCAAATGGGGTTAAGGTACGGTTGTAGGCACCACTTAATGCTATGCCCGAGGCAAACAACTTAGTGTGGGCTAGCAAATTTGCAACCATAAATGCCCCATACGAATGACCTCCTATCGCTATTCGTTCTGCATCTGCAATTCCCATTTTAACTAAAGTATTTACAGCCGCTTGGGCATTTTGGGTAAGCTGTTTTACAAACGTATTATTAGGTTGTTCGTTACTTTCGCCAACAATTGGCATTTCTACATTATCTAAAACTGCATAACCCTGCGTTAACCAAAGCAATGGCGATTGACAATCTATTTTTGAAAATTGGTATGGCGAGGTTTTTATTTGCGCTGCCGCATTTCCTGTTTTAAACTCCTGTGGGCAAGCCCATATTAAAACAGGTAATACACCGTCTTTATTGCTGTAATTTGGTGGTAAGTATAAAGTAGCCGATAATTTTAAACTGTCTTTACGTTTGTAATTTAAAGCTATTTTTTGTATGTCTTTAAATTGTGGATATGGGTGCGCAAAAAAAGTAAGTTGTTGTAATTTGCTTTTTGGTAAATCAGTATAAAAGTAGTTTGGGTTTTCTTTTACCGATTCTCGGGTAAAAATCCCAAAATTTTTGTTGTTAAAAAAAATTGGTTTTTCGTAATATGGTGCATTGGAGCGTAGTAAAGTATCGGTTAGTTTAGTTTTAACGTTAAATTTTAAAATAAAAGGACGGTTACCACTTGCTGATGCGCCTTCGCAAATTGTAAAAATTGATAAATTGGTTTTATCAACACTGTTTTTATACTGCGTTAATAAAACATCTTTATGATACTGGTTTTTAATTTTTATAAAATCGCCAGGGTTATCGTAACCGTTTTCAAAATATCTATCCCAAAGATTTACACGGTATAAGCTATTGTTGGGTTTAATATAAACTCGGCGTTCGCTATGGGTTTTATGCCATTTTTCGGTAACAATTGCCATATTATCATCGGCCCAATCAATTTTATTAAATCGGTAATAACATGATGTTAGTTTTTTACTTACGCCTGAAACCATATCGTAGGTAAAAATCATATCACGAAAAATACTTTTTTTCGAAGGATTTCCATCATCTTGCGCCTCTACCCAAAAGTATGTGCTGGGTTTATCGTTACGCCAGCCAAATTCGCGTTGGCCTGTTACTACGGCATCAAAACCTAAGGGTAAATTGTCGGTTGATGGTATGGTTGCTAATTTTTTAATTAAAGTACCATCATTGTCGGTAAGTTGCACTGTGTACGAAAAACCATTAACAGGTACCAAATATGAGTACGGTTTGTTTATAGTTTTTAATAATGTAAATTCACCATCTGGCGAAAATTCAAAATCTTTATAAACAGCTGGTACACTAAAATTAACCACTTCACCAGTTAAAAAAACTGTTTTTAATTGCGCAGTTAAAAAATACTCTAAAAGGGTTTCATCGTATTCGTTTTTTAATAAATCTTGGTAAGTTTTGGTTGGAGTAAGGTAGCCTAAATTTTGTTGTACAAAAGGGCCAATTAAAGTATTGTCTTTTACTGGCTGTGGCAAACGTTTATCAACTAAAAATTTAGCTAAAATACTTTCGCTATCAGCCAGCCATTGGTAAACCTTGCCACAGGTGTTATTTAAATAAAAGTTACTTAGTTTTTTTGCTTTTAAGCTTGTAAGCGATGCTACCCATAACTCTACACCTAAACTAGTGGTGTTGGTAAAAGAAATTAAGCTATCGTTTGGCGAAAATTCAATGTCTCCAATTTCTGGATTATTGGGCAAACCAATAAAGTTTTGAGCCTCTGTACTATCAACTGCTTTTACTTTAATTGATGTAAAAGTTTGTGCCCTACTTAAAGCGTTGTTTTTTGGGTTAATACGTAAGCCACCCAACCTAAATTCGGGTTGTGAAATTGCCGATATGGATAAATATGTTGGTTTTTCGGCTATAACCAAATATTTGCCACCATTACTAATTTTAACATTTTGTGTTGTTGCCGAATCTATTATCTCGGCAATTAGTGCAGGAGGGGTTTGATAGCCGATAGTTTGTTGGGCCAAAAGCCCAACACTATTAACCAAAAAAAAGACTGCAAAAACTAAATATGTTTTGTTATTAAAAATTATGCGCATTAAAACTATTTGATATACCTAAAATCTTGATCTTTTTTTATACTTAATAACGAATGATAAATTAAGCTAATTACGTTATCAACATCTTCTTTATGAACCATTTCTACAGTTGTATGCATGTAGCGTAATGGTAATGATATTAATGCCGATACTACACCTTCGTTAGAGTAGGCAAAAGCATCTGTATCGGTACCTGTTGAGCGGCTTGATGCTTGCCTTTGAAAAGGTATTTTATTTTTCTCGGCAGCATCAATCAATAATTTATTTAAGTTTACGTGTACTGCTGGTGCGTACGATATTACTGGCCCTTTACCACAAGCCATATCGCCTTGGGTAATTTTACTAATCATTGGGGTGGAAGTATCGTGAGTAACATCCGTAATAATGGCAACGTTTGGTTTTATGCGTTGTGCTATCATTTCGGCACCTCGAAGGCCTATTTCTTCTTGTACCGAGTTTACTATATATAAACCAAAAGGAAGTTTTACTTTGTTTTCTTTAAGTAAACGGGCAACTTCGGCAATCATAAAACCACCCGCTCGGTTATCTAAAGCCCTACCCACATAATAACGATTGTTTAAAATCATAAACTCGTCTTCGTAAGTTATAACGCAGCCTACGTGTATGCCTAGTTTTTCTACTTCGTCTTTTGAAATACAACCACAATCTAAACAAATATTTTTTAAAGTAGGAGCTTCTTCTTTTTCACCTGCACCACGAGTATGTATAGCTGGCCAACCAAAAACCGCTTTTACAAAACCGTTATCGGTGTGTATATTTACTCGTTTAGATGGAGCAATTTGATGGTCGGAGCCGCCGTTGCGTATCACATAAATTAAACCTTCGGGGGTAATGTAGTTTACAAACCACGATATTTCGTCGGCATGAGCTTCAATTACCACTTTATATTTAGCTTCGGGGTTTATTACACCTACCGCTGTGCCGTAATTGTCAACATAATGTTCGTCAACATAGGGCTTTAAATAATCTAACCATACCTTTTGACCTTCCCACTCAAAACCCGTTGGCGATGCTTGGTTAATATATTTCTCTAAAAACGCTACCGATTTTTTGGTTGCTACAGGTATGTGTTTTATTTCTTTCTTTTTTGCCATTTTGTTTTTGTTTCTTAGGGCTGCCAGCCTCGGGCTTTGCCTATATGTTTTTAATTTTTGAGTTTATTGCAATTATTTTGTTACTAAACGGGATTGAAGTGGCAGCCTTTTTTTTCTCATTCCCCCCTTCGGGGGTTAGGGGGAAAAAAAGCTATAACGTAAAGCCCGACTATCGGCCGCCAACAATTACTATCCGTTCCTTTTCAAAATAAAATTGTGCTAATTAACAATTATTAATCAATGTCGTTTACTTAAGCAAAAGTACACGATATTTTAATCAAAAATGATTTTTTTATATGCGCTTTTTGTTGTATTTTTAAGTAGTATAT
>REAS01000146.1 GCA_004294495.1 Sphingobacteriales bacterium | reverse complement strand
CCTATATACTACTTAAAAATACAACAAAAAGCGCATATAAAAAAATCATTTTTGATTAAAATATCGTGTACTTTTGCTTAAGTAAACGACATTGATTTACAATTACCAAATTAATTTTAAATTTTTTTTCAAAAAAATACTTTAAAATAGTCGAAAAAATCCATTTAAATAAATTCAAAATATATGGAATTCTTTTTTAAAAGCTTAAAATATATTCGCAATCCGCATAAAAATATTCTATTAAAACTTTTCGCACCAACATAAAAAACTAAAAAAATTAGTATTTTTGCATCCTAAATGAAAGCAGGAAACGTTACAATTTATAAGTTTAAAAAATCGGAAAGTGTGTTGCCACTTTTCTTATCTACTATACAGGCTGGTTTCCCCTCGCCTGCCGATGATTATTTAGAAGAAGTACTAAGCCTTGATGATATTTGTATTGCCAACCAAGCCAGTACTTTTTTGGGGCGTATAAAAGGCAATAGCTTAATTGATATTTGTATTTACGAAGGCGATATTGCTGTAATTGATAAGGCCGAAAAACCCCAAAATAAAGATTTAGTAGTGTGTGCCATTGATGGCGAATTTAACGCCAAAATATTGCGTATCGAAAAAAATGGTACAGTACAATTAATATCGGCAAATAGTAAATTTAAGCCCATAACCATTACCGAACATACCGACTTTAAGGTTTGGGGTGTAATTACTTTTGTTATTCAAAATATAAAAAAACGCTCTAATGATTGGAATTATTGATTGTAACAACTTTTACGCATCATGCGAACGCACTTTTAACCCCGCTTTACAAAACCAACCTGTTGTGGTTTTTAGCAATAACGATGGCGCCGTTATTGCCCGCAGCGAAGAAGCAAAAGCATTAGGAATTACCATGGCTGCACCTGTTTTTAAAATTAAAGAAATGATGAAACTAAAACAAATACAGGGTTTTAGTAGCAATTATACCCTTTACGGGGATATGTCTAAACGCATAAAAGCCATTACCCGCAATTTTTTTAGTGCTGTTGAAGATTACAGCATCGACGAATCATTTGTTGATTGCAAAGGTTTACAGCTACTTAACTTATATAATTATGTGAAAGATGCGAGAGATAAAATTACGCAATGGTCGGGCGTACCTGTTTCTATTGGTGTAGGTGCAACAAAAACCTTGGCAAAAGTAGCCAACCGCATTGCAAAAAAGCAATACCGCAGCATTGGTGTTTACATTATTGATACCGATGAAAAAAGAATTGAAGCACTAAAAAACACCAACGTTAACGATGTTTGGGGAGTTGGTGGCCGTATAACCGCAAAACTTAATGCCAAAGGTATTTATAATGCTTTCGATTTATCGGTGGTTGATACCAACTGGGCAAAAGCAAACTTTAGTGTGCTTTTACAAAAAACGGTGTACGAATTGCAAGGCATTAGCTGCATACCGTTAGAGTTACAAACGCCAAATAAACAAGTTATTGCATCGCAAAAATCGTTTGGCGTTTTCCAAACCGAGTTAGAGCCAATAGCCGAAGCCTTAGCAAATTATACTGCCCGTGTGGCCGAAAAATTACGCAAACAAAAAATGCTGGCTGGTGGCATACAAGTTTGGTTAGGTACTAACAATTTTTCGAAAACCGATAAACAGTATTTCCCCAAAATAAATACCATGTGTAATGTACCTACCGATTATACTCCTTACCTTATTTCAAAAGCTAACCAAGCTTTAAATGCAATTTACAAAAAAGGTTATGTTTATAAACGTGTTGGTATTATGTTAACCCATTTGTGCCACCAAACAGATGGCACTTTAAATTTATTTTATAACCAAAACCGCAAGCGTGAAATAAGTATTATTAAACAATTTGATAAAATAAATAGACTAAACGGTACCGATACCGTAAAAGTAGCCCAGCAGGGTTTTAAAAACAATTGGCACATGAAACAAGAAAACTTGAGCCAATTTTACACCACTCGGTTAAGCGATATTATTGATATAAAATAAGGGGATTTTAAATATACTAAATCTGACAGCAGCAAAACCACTTTTTTCTTTAATGGTCTCTTTATTTTTTTCTTATCATTTTTTTCTTTAGGGATTTTTGCGTTTAAGCTACCTACCACCTCGGCGTACATTTTTTTAAACTCATCGGGCTCATTATTGTAATATTTCAAACTTTTGCTAAACTTTGCCGAATCTATTTGGTATTTCTTAAAAATAAGATAATACTTACTGCTGGCCATCATTAGCATAGTATCGGTGTTATTTACTTTAGCTAAAACAGCATCAGCAAGGTGCATATCAACCAAAACGTTTATCATTTTGCTGCGCTCTATAATATTTTGGGGTGCTTTATTGGTATTGCAAGCCCACAAAAACATCAAACAAAAAACATAAAAATTAATTTTAGTACTTTTAAAAAACAAGTTAGATTTCATCAAAATAATTTAAAATATCTGTTTAATATAATTAATATGCAATAATACATAAGCCAATTTTGATTTGTAAATTTGCACATCAAAAATTTAAATTTACACATTAAATGAGCATTGCCAACAATATAAAAAATATTAAAACAGAAATAAACAGCATAAACGTAAAGCTAATTGCTGTTTCTAAAACCAAACCAAACTCTGATTTATTAGAAGCATACCAAGCTGGGCAACGCATATTTGGCGAAAACCAAGTACAAGAATTGGTAGAAAAATACAATACCTTACCAAAAGATATAGAATGGCACTTAATTGGCCACTTACAAACTAATAAAGTAAAATATATTGCTCCATTTATTAGCCTAATTCACTCGGTTGATAGCATAAAATTGCTAAAAGAAATTAATAAAGAAGGCGCAAAAAGTAACCGTAAAATAAATTGCTTGCTACAAATTTATATTGCCGATGAAGAAACCAAATACGGCTTAGGTTTTGACGAAGCTATTGAACTTTTATCATCGGCCGAATATAAAGAAATGCAAAACATTAATATTGTAGGTTTAATGGGCATTGCCACCAATACCGAAAAACAAAGCCAGCTAAAAGAGGAGTTTTACGAATTAAAAACTTTTTTTAAAGGCATAAAAGAAAGCTTTTTTAAAAACAATGATGAGTTTAAAGAAATATCAATGGGCATGTCGTCTGATTATAAACTAGCCATAGAACAAGGATCAACAATAGTTAGAATTGGCAGCCATATTTTTGGTAACAGAGATTATAAAACCGAATAAAATAAACTGAAAGTTTTGGAAATTATACTAAGAAATGCTGTTAAAAGCGATTGCCCAACAATGTTTGATTTGGTAAACGAGCTGGCTTTGTACGAAAAAGCACCGCAAGAAGTTACCCTAACCTTAACAGAATTTACAGCAGATGGATTTGGGCAAACACCTGTTTGGCAAGCATTTGTAGCCGAATTTAACGGTACAGTTGTTGGTTTTGCCTTGTTTTATGTAAGGTATTCTACCTGGAAAGGCCGCTCGCTTTACCTCGAAGATTTTATTGTAACCGAAACTATGCGAGGCCAAGGCATTGGTAAACTACTGTTTGAGCGTACGATGAAAGAAGCTAAAGAACAAAACTATGCCGCTATGGTATGGCAAGTTTTAGATTGGAACCAACCGGCATTAAATTTTTATGCCAAATACAAATCGGGTATTGAGGGTGGTTGGCTAAACGGCAGTTTAAGCAATGCACAATTAAACCAATTTGATTTTTAACTTTACAAAATGAAGGTTTATAAATTTGGAGGTGCATCTGTAAAAGATGCCGAAGGGTTAAAAAACGTTGCTAAAATTTTAGTGGCCGACGAGCCAAATAATACCTTAATTGTGGTATCGGCAATGGGTAAAACTACCAACGCTTTTGAAAAATTGGCGCAAAGTTATTTTAATAAAAGCGATGATTGCCAAGTGTTACTAAATGCCATAAAAGCTTATCATTATACCATAATTGAAACCCTTTTTACCGATAAAAACCACCCTGTTTACAACGAAGTAAATAATTTTTTTGTTGAAATAGATTGGATTTTAGAAGACGAACCACAAGACCCTTACCACTTTATTTACGACCAAATGGTACCCACAGGCGAGCTTATAGCAAGCTGTATATTAAGCAACTATCTTAACTTATCGGGTATTTTAAACAAATGGATTGATGCCCGAGCTTACCTACAAACCGATAATAACTACCGCAACGCAAATATAAATTGGCCTAAAACCCAAGACTTAATTACACAAAGTTTACCCGCTATTTTAAAAAACGAATTGATTGTTACCCAAGGTTTTATTGGCAACACATCCGAAAATTTTACCACCACCCTAGGTCGTGAGGGCAGCGATTACACCGCCGCAATATTTGGCAATTGTTTAAACGCTAGCAGTGTAACCATTTGGAAAGATGTAACTGGCGTTTTAAACGCCGACCCTAAACTGTTTACCGATACCGTAAAATTTGATCAACTATCCTACTCCGAAGCTATAGAAATGGCTTATTACGGCGCAACCGTAATTCATCCTAAAACGCTAAAACCGCTGCAAAACAAAAATATACCGCTGCTTGTGAAACCGTTTATGGCATCCCACGAAAGTGGTACAAAAATTTGTAACACCGAAAATCCGATTAAAACACCTATTATTATTGTAAAAAATAACCAAGTTTTAATTTCGTTAAGCACTAAAGATGTATCGTTTATAAATCAAAACCATTTAAAAAATATTTTTGTGGCTTTCGCCGATTTAAATGTACAAGTAAACACTATGCAAATTTCGGCATTAACTTTTTCGGCCTGTTTTGATTTTGATGAAACACAGTTTAACTACTTAAACCAAAGCTTACACATCGAATTTAATTTAAAATATAACCAAAATTTGCAGCTTATTACGGTAAGGCATTATAACGATGCTGCACTTAAAAAACTTATCGAAAACAAAGAAATTTTATTGGAACAATTGAGCCGTACTACCGCTCAAATTGTTGTAAAAAGCAAAACAGAAGAATGAATGCGGCTATTTTAAGTGCCGATGTGCAAAGCTTTATCATTAAAAACCTTAATACAAACCCAGCCGAAATTGCTTTAAAAAAAACGCCTTTTACTGCCATTAATATCAAAGAACTGGCCATACAAATAGATTGCCGCAAACGTTGCGAAAAAAAATTACCACTTTGGTTTAATACTTCGGGCATTTATTATCCCGAAAAAGTGAATATTGAACAATCCTCATCGCAAATTACGGCTGCTTACAAAGCCACGCTTATAAATGGCCAAAACGTGGTTGATGCCTCGGGCGGTTTTGGTGTTGATACTTATTATTTTTCACAGCAAGCAAAAGCGGTTACGCATTGCGAATTAGATGCATCACTATCGGCAATAGCAAAACATAATTTAACGATGTTGGGTTGCACAAATATTGATTTTTATACAGGCGATAGCTTACTATTTATCAAAAAAAACTCACAAAAAATTGATACACTTTACCTAGACCCTAGCCGAAGATCTGCAGGTAGCAAAGTTTTTAAATTTGCAGATTGCGAACCAAATGTACCACAAAACCTAGATTTTTATCTCCAAAAAGCAAAACGAATTGTAGTTAAAGCTGCACCAATGTTAGATATTAAGTTTGGTATAAACGAACTTAAAAACGTATCGGCAATACATGTTGTAAGCCTAAAAAACGAGTGTAAAGAATTGTTGTACGTTATTGATAAAGGTTTTACGGGTGTGCCCGATGTAGTTTGTGCGCTTTTATCTCCCAATAAACCAACAGTTTTAGTGAGTGTAAACCTAGATGATGAAAAAAACACGCCCCTAACCTATTGCAAAATAAAACAATATTTATACGAACCCGATGCCGCAATTTTAAAGGCTGGCTTATTTAAAATGGTTAGCAAATTATTTGATGTAGGCAAGCTAAACCAAAACAGCCACCTTTATACCGCCACTATTTTAATTCCTAATTTTCCTGGTAGGATATTAAAAATTGAGAGTGTAAGCCCTTATTCGGTTTTCGAAAAACTAAACAAAAAACACCACGCCAACGTGGTTTGCCGCAACTTTAACTTAGAGCCCGAAGAAATTAAAAAGAAATTTAAAATGGGTAATTCGGATAGTAAATTTTTATATTTTACTACCGATAATGTTAACCAAAAGGTGGTAATTGAGTGTATAAAGGTGGGGTTTTAAATAATAAAGTTATATATATCAAAGATTACCATAACCAAAACATTTGTACTAACACAAACCTACAAAAAACTAATAAATGGGTTTAAAATTCTCAATTGTTTATTTACCAGCAAATTGTGTTGCATATCTTCGGTATATAAAATATGGCATTTAGCTACTAATGCAGCTGCTACTATAATCGCATCAAAAATTTGAAAATCGTATTTTTTGATAATTGATGATGCTTTTTTTAACGTAACTAGATCAACCGTTTGTATAGTTGTAAAAGCTAGCCATTCGGTGCATTTATCAATAATGGTTAGTTTTGGTGCTTTTATTAACCGTTTGGTTACATTTAAAAATTCGGAAATTACTTGTACCGAAACTGTGGGATTCTCAACAACAAGTTGTTTTGCAATTTGGTGCTTATCGTTATCATTGTTATCAATTAAGTAAATTAAAATATTGGTATCTATGGCAATTTTATTCATAATCGTTAGCTTCATCACGATTAAATTTAAAATCAGATAAATCAACCCTATAACCTTCTAAGGATTTTTCTAACCTTGCCAATTTTTCGGTCTTAGTTTCCTCATTAATTTTATCTCGACAGTAATACGTTTACCAATAAATTCGTTGGGAATATCAATGGTTAATGTGGCTTCTTTGGGTTCAAAAACTTCGCTGTACATAATTTCAATATTTTTACGCAACCCAAATATACAAAAAGAAGTAAAATAATATTTATCAAATTTTTATACTTACCCGAGATATATTATTCAAAAAAAATCCCACCATAACCAAAACACATATACAAACACAAACCTATAAGGTTTTTAAAACCTTATAGGTTTATGCTTTTACACCCCAGCCCGCAACATTAAAGCACCTACGGTAACATTGGTACGGCCATCAATAATTATAGCACCACCGTTATTTTTGTTTAACTCGTAAGGGTCAAATGCCAGTTCGTCGGCGGTTTTAATTTCTACACGGCCAATATCGTTTAAGCCTAAATCGTGGGTATTAATTTTTTCTAAAGTGTTAATGTTTACTTTGTATAAAATATCGGTTATTTTACATTTGGTAACCTTGCTATGGTGTTGTATTAGGTACATTATACTGGTATCTAAAGGTTTAGTATCCATCCAGCAAATATCAGCCTCAATACGGTTTGCAACTGTTGGGGCAGTTTTGCTTAGTGCTAATAAATCGCCACGACTAATATCTAAATTATCTTGTAAATGTATAGTTACCGATGCGCCTTGTACAGCCTCGCTTAACTCACCACCAAAAACCTCAATTTTAGTTATTTGTGATTTTGTGCCCGATGGGTAAACCGTAACCTCATCGTTAACTTTAAAAGTACCACTTGCTACACGGCCAGCGTAGCCACGGTAATCGTGTAACTCATCGGTTTGCGGCCTAATAACCCACTGTACCGGAAAACGGGCTGGCAACATTTGGTTATTTTCGGCAACTTCAACGGTTTCTAAATGTTCTAACAATACTTTACCGGTATACCAAGGCATATTTAGCGAAGTATTTACAATATTATCGCCCCTTAATGCGCTTACAGGAATAAACGTAATTTCGTTAAGTTTAAGTTGGGATGCCATTTTTAAATAGCTCACCTTTATTTCTTCAAACACATATTGGCTAAAATCAACCATATCCATTTTATTAACGCAAACCACCACATGTTTTAAGGCCAGTAAACTCACTAAGTAAGAGTGACGAATGGTTTGCTCTATAACTCCTTTACGAGCATCAATTAAAATAATAGCTAAATCGGCGTTTGATGCGCCCGTAACCATATTACGTGTGTATTGTATGTGCCCAGGCGTATCCGCAATTATAAATTTGCGTTTATCGGTTTGGAAATATTTGTAAGCTACATCAATAGTGATGCCTTGCTCACGTTCGGCTTTTAAACCATCGGTTAAAATGGCTAAATCAACTGTACCGTCATCATTTTTACGGTTCGAGTTTTTTATGGCCTCCATTTGGTCGGCCAGTACCGAGTTTGTATCGTATAACAAACGCCCAATTAACGTACTTTTGCCATCGTCAACACTTCCGGCAGTTAAAAATTTTAAAATATCCATTATTTAAAAGTATCCTCCTTTTTTTCGGTCTTCCATTGCAGCTTCCGAAACTTTATCATCTAACCTTGCACCACGTTCGCTAATTTTA
The DNA here is from genome assembly GCA_004294495.1 of Sphingobacteriales bacterium. Taxonomy (GTDB): domain Bacteria; phylum Bacteroidota; class Bacteroidia; order Sphingobacteriales; family Sphingobacteriaceae; genus Pseudopedobacter. The sequence goes on along the minus strand of REAS01000146.1, from coordinate 5,551 downwards.
GATTGGCTAATTTCTAAAATAATATCATCAATATCTGTTTTTTCTGATTCTACAGCCGCCGTACATGTCATATCGCCTACGGTTCTAAATCGCACCATACGGGTACTAACATCATCATCTTCATCTATTTGCAATGCATCGGCAGCAGCCATATATTGCCCGTTTCTAAAAACTACTTCACGTTGGTGAGCAAAATAAATAGATGGCAAAGCAATTTTTTCTCGCTTAATATAATTCCAAACATCAAGTTCTGTCCAGTTACTAATCGGAAAAACCCGTACATTTTCACCTTTGTGTATTTTACCATTAAAGGTATTCCAAAGTTCGGGACGTTGGCGTTTTGGATCCCATTGGCCAAACTCGTCTCTTACCGAAAATATACGTTCTTTAGCCCTCGCTTTTTCTTCGTCTCGGCGGGCACCACCAATACAAGCATCAAAACCGTATTTTTCAATAGTTTCTAATATGGTTACCGTTTGTAAAGCATTTCTACTTGCGTTTTTGCCTTTTTGTTCTACCGCCGTACCATTATTAATCGAATCTTGCACCAAACCTATAATTAGTTTTTCGCCAATACTTTCGGCTAGCTGGTCTCTAAAACTTATGGTTTCGGGGAAGTTATGACCAGTATCTATATGTACCAAAGGGAATGGGAATTTACCTGGACGAAAGGCTTTTTCGGCCAAGCGTACTAAGGTTATCGAATCTTTCCCTCCCGAAAACAGTAACGCAGGTTTCTCAAACTGCCCGGCTACTTCTCTTAAAATGGCAATTGCTTCTGCCTCTAGTTGATCTAAATAATCCATTTATTAATTCAAAATTGAAAATTCAAAAAACTTAAAAACCGTAAAGGCTTTAGCGTTTTAAAGGGTAAAAATATAAAAATCTATGGGTTTAATAGGTTTTTAATTAGGATTTTTTACCATTCACTCTAAATTAAGGTCACGGCTTATACATATTACATACTAAAAACTTGGCGATTGACCAACGGGCATACGTATTACAATTAAAATTTTCAGGAAAAAATATTTAACAATTTATATAGAACTCACCTATTTTAATTTTAAATAAAAATTTTATCATAAACCAAAAATATAACAGAATTGGGATTCAAAAATCAATAAACAGGGTATATATTATAGTTATCAACAATTTGTTGATAAGTTTTTGTAACTTTAAAATCGTCGCTTAAAAGTTTATAAATAAGTACATTATAAAAAAAAACAATTAACTATGACTTGATTGATTTTGCAATAATAAAAACAATACGATTATATTCTAGTATAATTGATGTTATAACACATTTATATATGATACTTTTTTGTTTAAGTAAACGCTTTTTTTATTTAGTTAACTTTGCATTATTAAACACATTTTTATTTTTTATTAATGTTGCAAATGGGCAAACTTTAACGATTACAAACGGAGTAACAGGTTTAGCAAATGTTTACCGAGGTGGCCAAACCAATCAACCCGTACTTGGCTTTACAATAAATTCTAGCACTACTACTAGTGGCAATACAAACTTAAAAACAGTTGTTATTAGCCATAATGCATTAACTGCTGCCAATTTAAATGGTAGTTTTGTTACAGGTAATTACCGTATAGGTACTTGTACAAGCGCAGCTTTTGGTACATTTACACAAATAGCATCTACAGTTACCGAAAACGCTAATGATTTAACATTTTCTTTTACTACATCAATGGTTTTAACAAGTGGTGTAACTTACTTTTTTTTTATAAGTGCCAATGTTGTTGCTGATGCAAGCTTTACCGCTGGTTTTCCACAACTAACATCGTTTAGTTTAAACAATACGGTAACCACAACATTTAAAAATAATTTAGGAACCGATTTTGCTACAAATGCCTATGGTAGAATACGTAATACTGTGCTACCAAACTTAGCAAGGTGTGGTGGTACGGGAACTTTTTGGTGGGATATACCAAATACTACGCAAACTAGCGATTTAACAAAATTAACTGGCAATGTGGCTAGATATGGTGGTGGTAACATAAATACCTCGGTTATGAATGATGGTGTTTTAAATGGAACGTTCAATACTACCAATTTTTATGTAGATGGATCACGCGATGTAACAGTTGCAAATTATTATCAAGCCGCAGGCATAGTTTGGTCATCTGCTAAAACTAACATAGCCCAAGTAAAGTTTTATAATGCAACCTCTCCAATTTTAACATCAACAGGGGGTATTCCCGACTCTACAACAAATGCATCTATTAACGGTTATTTTCATGATGATTTTAAATTACAATACACTACCGATGGCACAACTTGGTTAGCAGCACCATCAGGGTGGGCATCAAGTCCTGTTTATCCTACCAACTTAACAAGTGTTAATTTTACTGTTTTTGGCAAAACTTTCACACTAACGGGGCCTACTATACCAAGTGCTAGAGGTATTAGAATTATGGGTAAATTACGTACAGGTGGCAATTATTCTTATTCTTTAGGAGTTCGCGAAATAGAAGTTTTTCCGCAGTGCGTTTATTATTTTAAACCCGCACAAACTGTTGTAACATCAATGGCAAATTGGGGTATAAATGAAGATGGTTCAGGTTTTATACCCGCAACTTTTATACAGCCTACTCAGTTTTATTTCCGTTCTAACGAAACTTTAGATGCTAATATTACATCAAACACAAACACTACTTTTTTAATAGGTGCGGGGTTAGACCCTGGTGTAACTTTAACAATGGGTACTAATACCATAAGCAATGCCACTATAGATATACCTTTAGCCATAACATCTGGCTCAAATACCTTAGAATTGGCGGGAGCTACAGCACCAATAATAGGTTTATTATCGCAAGGCGCTTTGGGTAGTACAGTAACTTATAATGGAGGTACTCAAACTGTAGGGAATTATAATTATAATAATTTAACAATCAATAATAATGGCACAAAAACTTTAGGGGGTAATACCACGGTTAATAGAACATTAAATATTCAAACCGGTACTGCAAAATTAGCTTTAGCTAGTAATACACTTACGTTAAACGGTACTTTTACGGGTAATGCAACAAATTCATTAAGTTTAAACGGTGTCTCAAACCTAAATATTGGTGGCACAGGCGCATTAGGTACTTTGTTTTTCGACCAAACAACCCCGGGTAAAAGTTTTGGCACAAGTAACACCGATTTTGTAGCATTAAGCCCAGGTACTACTAATAGATTAAACAATCTTACAATAAACCGTACAAGTAGCGGTACCATAACATTAGGTAACGAATTACAAATTACCAATTTACTTACCCCCACCGCCGGTACTTTAGCATGTGGCACACCAGCCAACGGTGCAAATTTAGTAATGTTAAGTACCGATGCTACAACATCAAGCATTGGCGATTTAACCAATGCCACTATAACTGGTAACGTTAATGTACAATCTTTTTTTAAAGGAGGTAGTGTTGCTGCAAACCGAGGTTATAGAATGATTGCTAGCCCAACCTCTAATACTTCAACCTTTTTTGCCCAATTAAGAGAGCGGTTTTTAATTACTTGTGCTGGTGGTACTGCTGATGGTTGTGATATTGCCCCAACTAAACAACCTACCGCCCAAACTTTAACCAGTTATAACGAACCGGGCTTAACAGCGGGGGCGGCTAGTTTTAACAATGTTAATCATGCAAGTACTATGGAAATTGGACGTGGTTATTATTTCTTTTTTAGAGGGAACCGCTCTAATCCTAGCGCACTTACTGCAAGTAAAATAAACGAGCCTTTTGTAGCTCCTGAAGATTGGACTGCAACTAATATAGGCACTGTAAATAGAGGCGATATTACAGTTGCTGTAACTAAAACTACCACCACCGCCAACACAACAATGGATGGTTTAAATTTAATTGGAAACCCCTACCCTGCGGTATTAAATTTCACTAGTTTCCAAAACGATGCAAGCAATTCTGGTATAATAGATAATTTTTTAATGATCATGAAACGAGATAGAACTGGTTTTTTAACTTATTCGGCAGGAGTTTTATCATCTGGTTCCGTAAGTTCGGTTCAAAGTGCAGGAGGTACAACTGCCACATATCCATTTATACAACCTGGTCAAGCTTTTTTTGTTAGAAAAACAGCAGTTGGTACACCATTAAATATTACTTTTAAAGAAGCGCATAAAGCTGCGGCTGCCGACAGTCAAAAAGGATTACGCACCCTAGAAGTTAAAGAAAAAAATATTGGTATTAATGATTTTAAGAGTAATGTTAACTCAAACAATCACCCTTCAGTTAGGCAACTCATTCGCTTTAACATACAAAGTAACTATAGCCAGGATGATGCAGCTATAGTTTTAGAAGATGGTAACAGTGAAAATTATGGAGGTAACGATGCACCTTATATGGCTAATAATTCCATAAATACCTATTCGCTTAGCGCCGATAGTGTAGCAACTTCTATTAACTTTATGCCTGCCGTTTCCGAAGTTAAAGAAATTAAATTATTTGTAGAATCAACAAAAAGCGATGATAAATTAAAATTAAACTTTACTGAGTTGATTGGCGCTGGTAAAAACGAAGTATGGTTAAAAGATAATTTTACCCAAACTAACACATTGATAACTAAAGCCAATAACAGCTACAATTTTGGTATTGATAAAAAAAATAAAGCAACTTCGGGTAAAGATAGGTTTATGTTATTTTTTGTACCTAAAATTATTTATGAAATTAACTTAAACAATTTCACAGCAACAACAAATAATGTAGGTGTGAAGTTAAATTGGGAAACTAAAACAGAAACAAACTCATCAAAATTTGAGTTGCAACGATCTGTGGATGGTTTAACTTTTGAAACTATACATACCCTAGCAACCAAAGCGGTTGGTGGCAACAGCAGCAATATTTTAACTTACAATTATTTAGATAAAACCGCACTAACTGGCACAGTTTACTATCGTTTAAAAATGGTTGTGAAAAATGAAACATCAACCTACAGTGAAATAAAAACCGTTGAATTTAGCTTTAATGATAGAAACACGGTAATAATTTATCCTAGCCCTGTAAAAGATGAATTAAATATTACTTGGAAAGCAAAAAATAAAGAAAACTTTAGTTTAGCTATATATGATGTAAGTGGTAAAATGGTATTAAACTTTAACAACATAAAGAGTCAAAATTTCAATTGCAATGTTACAAGCTTAAATACCGGTGTGCATTTTCTAAAACTTAAAGGGCAAACTACTAATTCACAAATTGCAGTTAGTAAATTTGTTAAAAATTAATTTACAGTAATTTTAAATAAAAAAGCGTTGCCAAAATATAACTTGGCAACCTTTTTTTTTGGAATAATAATTTGTAAAATTCGCTAGTTTCAAAACAAATAAGTAAAAAACAGTTAATTGATTTTCATTGGAACTTTCCATAATTAAAAACTCTTGTTTGTTTTAGGTTTTAAAGTTATGGATTTTTTACCCCAAATGCCCAAACCGTTAAGTTTATTCAGGGCAACCGCTTTTAAACTACCATCATTAACTCCCTGTATTCTAAGTTGCAACTAGCTTTTAGTTTTTTTCTTCTGATAGATATTTTATTT
>REAS01000145.1 GCA_004294495.1 Sphingobacteriales bacterium | reverse complement strand
GATTAAACAGAAAAAACCCTCGAAATCACAAACCTAAAAAATTGTACAATATGGTGTATAAAAGAATATAGATATTGCTTAAGTAAACGACATTGTTTTTTTAATAATTATTTAACTGCCAAATTTTACCGTTGGTAGTTAAAAAACACCCGTTGGTATAATATATTTTAGGTTACCAAAATGGCTTATGATATTTGGTTAACATTAAAAAAAACGTTATGAAAAAAATTGCTTCATCTGTTTCGCCTTTCTTAGTTTTAATTTTTCCGGTATTATTGTTTGTTGGTGTTTCGTTTGCTATTGGTAAAGAAGTTTCACAAAGAAGTGGTATTTTAATGCCATCGTATAACATAGGTACTAAAACCGAAACGGTTATTAAAGAGTGCCCAAAATCGTTTATTAGGCTGCTTTTAAGATAAAAAATATGATTTAAAATATATTTCGTTTTGGGGTTTTAATTTTGCATTATTGTTAAATATTACAACGTATTTAACAACCAATTTTACTTTATATGCAAAATCCTGATTGTTCTACACGGATTTTTATAGTTGATGATCACCAAATGGTTATTGATGGTTTACAATCGTTATTACAAAACATACAAACTATTTACATTGTTGGCTTTACCAATAATCCCTTAGAAGTACTTGATAGCTTGGCTATTATACCTACCGATATTTTAATTACTGATATTAATATGCCCCAACTAAATGGCATAGCCTTAACAAAATTGGTTAAAGCCAGGTTTAAGGATATTAAAATTATTTGCCTTTCTATGTATTCCGACGATATATCGGTACGTGAAATGATTGACGCTGGGGTTAATGGCTACATTTTTAAAAATACTGGCAAACAAGAATTGTTAGATGCTATTGAAACAGTTGGCAGGGGTGAGGCATATTTTTCGGCCGAAATTAGCAATGCTGTTTTAACTAATGACCCTCAAAACACGCCGGAAAGATTAACTCAAAGAGAAATTGGTGTTTTAAAGCTTATAGAAATGGAGATGAACAATAAACAAATTGCAGAACAACTTTTTATTAGTGAAAGAACAGTGGAAACTCATCGAAAAAATATTTTTAGAAAAACCGACACCCAAAATGTAATTGGCTTACTTAAATATGCTTACAGCCGTCATTTAATTTAGTTTTGATTTTAGCCTTACAAATTTTAAAACTTTAGTATTAGGAGTAAAATTTATTAGCTATAAATTGTGTTTTTGTAGATTAAAAATTAGCTTTGTAACTGAAAATAAAATAAAATATGGAACAAGAAATTGATCAACAAGATTATAACTGGGTTTATTATGTAGTTGGCCTTAGTGCTGGTATTTTAACTGGTTTTGCAGTTGAAGGGCATGTAATATTAGGAGCCGTTTTAGGTTTATTATTTGGCGGGTTAGCTAAATTTGTAATAAATAAAAGTAGGGATTAATTTTTTTTGTTGCGATATTATATTTAAGATTAAAAGTAAACCAAATAAAATGAACGCAATAACTTGTAACCCAAAAATATCTGAAACATTTGAATCGGTTAGGGAATTTTCGTTTCAAGAAAAGCAAGAATCTGTGTTTGAAGAAATAATTTTAGATAAATTCTTAGACAAAATTTTAGAATTTAAGAATATTGTTTCGAAAAAAACTGAAAAAATAAATTCTCTTGTAGAAAGAATTGAAAAAATTACTTGGTTCAACAACTTAGACCACAAATCACTATTTTTAATAAATGATTTGATATCTGCAATTAGAGATTTGCAACTTTCTTTATTAAGGCATTATATTTCATTTAAGTTTATTCGGTCTAAAGGTATTGCGAAAGAAGAAATTAAAAAATTTAAAACCGCAATTGATGATTTAAAAGAAATTGCAGGCGACCTTGAGTCTGTTTTTTTCTTTTTGCCCAACCTGCCCGAATTTAAAGAAACCACCAAAGAACTTTCATTAATTTAATGACAATTTTCTGTATTGCAGAGTTTAAAAATCAATTTGAAAAATTAATAAAGAAGAACTCATATTCCTCAATCGAAAAAGAGATTATTGATTATTTTTTTGATAAAGAAATACACCAACTAATTTCTGGTACAAGGCTAAATAATAGCGATGAAACTCCGTTTATAAAAAAAAGACTTAATGGTAGCGGAGGTTTTAGATTATATTTTTTGTTACTAATAAAAGAGGAAAATATATACCTTACGTTTTTGCACCCAAAAACTGGATCGTTAGGGTATGATAATATTACGGACGAATCTAAATCTTTATTGTACAAAAAAGTACTAGAATGTATAAAGTCGAAAGATTTATATACAGTTAGTAATCAAAAGAATAGAGTTTTGTTCAGTAAACAAAAAAATTAGGTTGGTTAATGCTAAAATATACCCTAATTTAGATACACATAGGTTATACCATCGCCGCCCCTATCTACATGTTCATCTTCGAGGCGGTTTACTTGCGGGTATTTTTTTAGGTAGTTTCTAATTAGTTTCCTTAAAATACCATCGCCTTTGCCGTGTATAATTTTAAAATTGCCAAGACCAAACATAATGGCTTTATCAAAATATTGTTCTATTTGGTAAAGGGCATCATCGCCACGTTGGCCCCTTATATCAATCTCGCCCGAAAAATTTGCAGCCGACTCGGTATGGCCCGATTTAGCAAAACGTTTTACATCTTTCGGCACTTCTTTATTCGATATTTTTTCTACTCGGTTTAACTTCACTACCGACCGTAAATCGCCAAAAGCTAAAATAACATTGTTTTTTGCAACCTCTAAAACTTGGGCAACGTTGCCGGTATCAATCATTTTTACCCAATCGCCTTCTTTAAAAGCAGTTTCGGTAGCAATAGGTTTTGTAGCTTCGGGTTTTACTTCGTTGTTACGGAGTTCGGTAGTTAAATTTGCCCGCAGGGTTTGTGTAGTTTGTTTATCGGCTTTGGCTTCTTTAATTTCGGCAATGGTGTTTTCTACCAATTTGTTGGCATTTTTTATAATGGTTTGCGCTTCAAGTTTGGCATCTCTAATTAAATTACGCTTGTTTTCGGCATAATATAATTTTAGTTTTTCGTTATCTTCAAGCAATGTTTTATACTGTCGGTTTTGTTTTTCGAGGGCAATTTTTTGGTCTATAATATCCTTTTTATCACGCTCTAAATCAATTAACATCGTATCCATTTTACGTTGCTGTACGCCAATTTTGTTTTTTGCTAAATCTATTACCTGTTGGGATAAACCTATTTTTTGGGCAATCTCGAAAGCGTAAGAGCTACCTGGTTTACCCATTTCTAGCATATACATAGGTTGCAGATTTACGTTATCAAACACCATTGAAGCGTTTTCTAAACCTGGCGTGTTATTGGCAAACAATTTCAAGTTGCTGTAATGGGTGGTAATTACGCCATACGCATTTTTTTTGTTAATAACTTCTAATACAGCTTCGGCAATTGGGCCACCAAAAAGAGGGTCGGTACCGGTACCAAATTCATCAATTAACAAAAGTGTTTTGTGGTTGGCAAAGGTGGTAAAGTGCTTCATTTTAGATAAATGCGCACTGTACGTACTTAAATCACTTTCAATAGACTGGTCGTCGCCTATATCGGCAAAAAGTTGTTTAAAAATACCTATTTCTGATTGCGATGCGGCAGGAATTAACAAACCCGCTTGCACCATAATTTGCAGCAAACCAATAGTTTTCATAGCAACCGATTTACCACCGGCATTAGGACCCGATATCAACACAATTCTACTTCCCTCGTTTACTAAAATATTTAATGGCACTACCAATTTACCCACTTTTTTATTGGCTAATAAAAGCAATGGGTGTTGGGCATTAAATAATTTTATAATAGGGTTTTTGTTTAAAATAGGCATTTCGGCATCAATAACGATAGCGAAAAGTGCTTTTGCCCGAACAAAATCTAGTTTGGTTAAAAAACCGTGATATTGTAATAAAATGGGTACATAAGGGCGCAGTTTATCGGTAAGTTCGGTTAGTATTCTAATAATCTCGCGGCGTTTATCAAACTCTAAATCACGCACTAAGTTATTAAGGCTAAAAACCTCTTCAGGTTCAATATATACGGTTTGCCCTGATGCCGATTCGTCGTGAATAAATCCTTTTAATTTGCGTTTATTTTCTGATAAAAGTGGAATGCAAATTCGGCCCTCACGTACGGTTAAGCTACCATCGGCAACCCAATTGTTGGTTTGGGCATTTTTATAAATCTGGTCTATTTTTTTACGGGCTTCATTCTCGGCTTTGGCAATAGCACCAATTAAATCCGATAATTGTTTAGATGCATTGGGCTTTATTTTTCCTTTTTCATCAATAACGGTTTCTATGTTTTTAAGGATAGCTTTTTCTATCGGCAGGTTTTCGAAAAGGGCTTCTAAAGTAGGATAAACACCTTTACGTTGTTCGAAATAAAACATTACGGCAAACACCGTAGTTAATGATGTATGTACTTGGTAAAACTCTTCTTCGCTTAAAAAAACACCTTCAACACGGGTTTTATCGGCTATTTTTTTAATATCATAAAAACTTTGTATGGGCAGGGCTTGGTCGGTAGTTAAAATATTTTTAAACTCGGATGTTTGGTTTAAGAATTTAAAAATTTGGTCGTAATTGCTCATAAAGCTAATTTTATCAACCATATTTTGCCCCATTTCGCTCATACAATGTGCTTTTATGAGTTGTTTAATTTCGGAAAAACCTAATTTTTCGAGGGCGTTTTCGGGGTAAATCATTTTGTATTATTTGCGGTGTTGAGCCAATTTTATGAGTTTTATTGACATTGCCACCAAAATGCAAATATACAATAACTCAAAACATAAGTTTATTTGTTTTATACATTAATAAATATTTAAAAACTAGGGCTTTATGCACATTTTAAAGCGTTAACGATGGAAACGGCATCCTTTTTTTCTATTTCCCCTTCTGTACTTGTGGCAAGTGGGGAAATAGAAAAAAAGATAGAGTGTACAGCGTGTTAAAACGCCCAATAAATTATGTTAGTAAATATAAACGCGTTTGCATTTCAGAATTACTGTTTATGTAATTAAGCAATTAAATTAACCGTTTATCAAATATTTAGCTTAAAAAAATTGTAAGCAAAAAAATAGCGATGACAACTAAGTTAACATCGCTATTATAAAAAAATATTTAAAAAACTAAACCGCTGGTGTAGCTTCTTCTTTTGGTGGACGAGGCAATAATGCTTTACGAGAAAGCTTTAATTTACCTTGTTTATCAACTTCTAGTAATTTTACTTTTACTTCGTCGCCAACCTTAAAAATACCATCCATAGTTTCGTAACGTTTCCAATCAATTTCAGAAATGTGTAACAAACCATCTTTACCCGGCATAATCTCTACAAAGGCACCAAATGGCATAATAGATTTTACTTTACCATCGTAAACCTCGCCAACTTCGGGGCGGGCTGCAATGTTTTTAATGCGGGTAACGGCAGCATCAATAGCGGCTTTGTTATCGGCAAAAATTTGCACAATACCTTGGTTGTCTTTTTCTTCGATAGAAATAGTTGCGCCAGTTTCGCGTTGCATTTCTTGAATAATTTTACCACCGGGACCTATTACAGCACCAATGTATTCTTTATCAATACGTAAACTAACAATACGTGGAGCGTGTTCTTTAAAATCGTCTCTAGCTTCGGTAATAGTTTTGCCCATTTCGCCCAAAATATGTAACCTACCCGCTTTAGCTTGGTTTAAAGCTTCGCTTAGCACATCGTACGATAAGCCATCAACTTTTAAATCCATTTGGCAAGCCACAATACCTTTGGTGGTACCAGTAACTTTAAAATCCATATCGCCAAGGTGATCTTCATCGCCTAAAATATCAGATAAAACAGCGTATTTGCCAGTTTTACTATCAGATATTAAGCCCATTGCAATACCCGAAACCGGTGCTTTAATTTTTATACCAGCATCCATCAATGCCAATGTTCCGGCGCAAACCGTTGCCATTGAAGAAGAACCGTTTGATTCTAATATATCGGAAACAATACGAATAGTGTATGGGTTTACATCATCAGCTGGTAGAACTTTTCTCAAAGAACGCATAGCTAAATGTCCGTGACCAATTTCTCTACGACCTACTCCACGGTTAGGACGAGCCTCGCCTGTAGAAAAAGCAGGGAAATTATAGTGCAATAAAAATTTATTGTAGCCATTTATAAATGCACCATCAATCATTTGCTCGGCATCTTTAGCACCTAAAGTAACCGATGTAAGCGATTGTGTTTCGCCACGGGTAAATACCGATGAACCGTGAGCGGCAGGTAAATAACCTATTTCGCTCCAAATTGGACGTATTTCGGTGGTTTTACGGCCATCTAAACGTATGCCTTCATCTAACAAAAGGTTACGTACGGCATCGTACTGCACATCATGAAAATATTTTTTAGCTAAAAACACATCACTGCTTGATGCACCTTCGCCTAAACCTAAAACAACTTCGTTTTGTATAGCTTTGTAACCTTCGCTACGTTCGTCTTTACTTCCACCTGCTTTAGATAAAGCGTAAACCCTATCGTAAGTAGTAGCGAAAATTTGCGCTCGCATTTCTAAGTTGCTGCTTTCGTGGTTATAAGTACGTTTTACAGTTTTACCCGTAAGTATTGTTAATTCTTTTTGTGCTGCAACTTGTACCTTTATTGCTTCGTGGGCAAATTGAATAGCTTCAATCATATCCTCTTCTTGGATTTCATCTGCTTCGCCTTCAACCATATTAATATCTTTATCGCTACCGGCAACAATAAATTCTAAGGTTGCTCGAGCTAAATCGGCCAAGCCTGGATTAATTACCAGCTTACCATCAATTTTAGCCACACGTACTTCGGATATTGGACCGTTAAACGGGATATCGGAAACGGCTAAAGCTGCCGAAGCGGCCAAACCTGCCAAAGCATCGGGCATAATATCTTTATCTGCCGATATTAATGAAATCATTACCTGCGTATCCGAATGGTAATCTTCGGGAAATAACGGACGTAAAGCCCTATCAACCAATCTCGAAATTAGAACTTCGTAATCGGATAACCTAGCTTCGCGGCGTAAAAAACCACCCGGTATGCGACCAGTTGCCGCATATTTTTCTTGATAATCAACTGATAAAGGAAGGAAGTCGACACCTTCTTTTGCGTCTTTGTTAGAAACAACTGTGGCTAACAACATCGTATTTCCTTGTTTAATCACAACTGCACCATCGGCTTGTTTAGCCAATTTACCAGTTTCGATTTCAATTATACGGCCATCGCCTAAGTCGATCGACTTTTTAAAAACATTTAAACTCATATTTTATTATTTTATATCGGCGCAAAAGTAGTTATTTATATTTGTTATTTTTTTTGTGGGATGTTTTTTGTTTACCGAAAGCTTGAAGCTAAAAAACATAAACTCTTTCTATGCAGCCATTACAAAAAACTATTTGCTGCTGGCAAATTGAAAACCTATATTTGACAAACAAAAAACATATATTATGGCATTAGAAATAACAGATGCAAACTTTGAGGAGTTGGTATTAAAAGCAGATAAACCAGTTTTAGTAGATTTTTGGGCAGAGTGGTGTGGCCCATGTAGAATGGTTGGCCCAGTTGTAGAAGAGTTGGCTAAAGATTTTGACGGAAAAGCTTTAGTTGGTAAAGTAAATGTTGACCATAACCCAGAAATTTCGGTAAAATTTGGTATCAGAAACATTCCCGCGTTATTAATATTTAAAGACGGCGAAATTGTAGATAAACAAATTGGTGCTGTGCCAAAATCGGTATTAGCCGAAAAACTAAATAAACAATTGGTTTAGATTTTTATTTAAATAAAAAAATGCCCTTAACTATTTTAAGGGCATTTTTTTATGAAATAAAACTTAAATTTCACTATCGTTTTGCTACCACAATCTACAAATAGCCTAAAATTTTCATTACTTGTTTGCTATTTTGTTCTTCTCCAAATACTTCGTAATTAAATGTTTCATCGCGGTTACGGCGTATAATTACGTGTTTTGGCGAGGGTAATAAACAATGATGAATACCACCATACCCGCTTAAAACTTCTTGGTAAGCGCCTGTATTAAAAAAACCAAGGAATTGCACTTTACGTGTTTTGGGCATAAAAATACTATCCATGTGTGCTTCTTGGTTGTAATAATCTTGTCCATCGCAAGTGATACCACCTAAGTTTACCCTTTCGTATTCGTTATCCCAATTGTTTATGGGCAGTAAAATATAGCGTTGGTTTAGTGCCCAAACATCGGGCAGGTTGGTTATAAACGAACCATCTAACATTAGCCATTTTTCGCGGTCGTTTTGTTGTTTACGGCCCAATACTTTGTACAAAATGCCCGAAGCTTCGGCAACTGTATATTTACCAAATTCGGTAATAATATCGGGTTCTATAACATCATGTTCGGCACAAATTTGTTTTATACGTAGTACAATTTCGTTAATCATATACTCGTAATCAAAATCAAACACTAACGAGTCTTTAAAAGGCATACCACCACCAATATCTAGCGTGTCTAAATCGGGATTTATTTTTTTAAATTTGCAGTAAAGGGTAACATATTTCTCTAACTCGTTCCAATAATAAGGCGTATCTGAAATACCCGAGTTTATAAAAAAGTGAAGCAGTTTTACTTTAAAATAGGGGTTATTGGCAATTTTATTATTGTAAAAATCAATAATGTCTTCCATTCTTATACCTAAACGTGAGGTGTAAAATTGCGAATCAGGTTGCTCTTCGGCAGCTATACGAATGCCTAAATTGCAGGGGGTATCAATATCTACTTCATCATCGTAAATATTAAATTCTTCTTTATTATCTAATACTGGGATAATGTTTGTGAAGCCATCATGCAGCATATCAATAATATAGGTTTTGTATTGAAACGTTTTAAAACCATTGCAAATAACCGTAACATCTTTAGTTAATGCTCCTTTTTTCTCTAAAGCATCAATCATGGGCATATCAAACGCCGATGAAGTTTCTAAATGGATTTCGTTTTTTAATGCTTCTTCTACAATATGTTTAAAATGAGAACTTTTAGTGCAATAGCAATATTTGTACGATCCACGGTAATTGTTTTTTAGTATGGCACTTTGAAATAAAATTTTAGCTTGTTGTATTTTTTTGCTAATAATAGGTAAGTAAGTAAACCTTAATGGTGTACCGTAGGTTTCTATCATTTCCATTAGGTTTAGATCATGAAAATATAATTCATCGTCTATTATCTCAAAACCATCTTGTGGGAAACCAACACTTAAATCTAAAAACTCTTCGTAGCTCTGCATTGTTAATATTTTTTGGCAAAAATGTAATTAAATTTTGATATAAATTAAGATAATTTTAAAATCTTACCAAAAAAACTAATAACTAAGATTTACTATTTTACATTTTTAACGCTTTTTTTAAAAATGCCCAAAAAAATAAACCAGCTTATTTTGCCAATAAACCCGAAATCAAATTTATGCTTAAGGCTATAATTGCTGTGTTAAAAGCAAACGATAATATGGCATGCAATAAGGTTAATTTTCTAATTTCTTTCGATGTTATTTCAACATCCGAAACCTGAAATGTCATACCAATTGTGAACGAGAAATACGCAAAATCAGTATAATCTGGTTCCTCGTTACCCGGAAATAACAAACCTTTAGGAGTGCCTTTTTTAAACTTTCGGTAAAATAAATGGGCATAGCGTAATGTAAAAACGGTATGAATTAAAAACCACGATAAACCAACAGCAACTACCGAAAGCAATGCTTGTGTTGCATATTGGGATGTATTTTTTTTTATCGAAACCAGCAGTATAAACACCGCTAATAAGCTAAATAATGCACCAAAAACAACAAAAATAAAAACTAATACTTTACTAGAGTCTTCATCGGCTGCAAATTTTTTAACATCGGTTGCGTTGTTTTTTAAAATTATAAGCCAGTCTAAAACAAGGTTTACCCCACTATACGCACACCAAACTAACAATAAATTGGTTTTTAATGGTAGTTTATAGCTAAAAAACAACACATTAAATGCTATAAAAATTGCTATTAATTGTCTAGTGTGCGAGTTAATATTTTTCATGTAGCGAGTTTAGTTTTCCTCTGGCCCAAGTTTGTAAATGTGTAAGTCCAAATTTGAAATAATAACAAAATCAACTTTATATGTATCAAATTTACACTTGTAACAATTTTTAGTAGTATGATTGAAATGCTTTATTTCTTTATACACATAGCACTTTTAAATTTTAACTATTTTATTGCAAGTTAAGAATGTTGAGTAATTTTTTTTATTAAAATTGTAAGTTTAGCCCATTTATAAACTTGCACCAGTAATTGAGTAGATTGTGCAGAATATTCGCCAAGGGGGCACAACAAAAAAACTAAATACCCAAAATTACTTTTATATTAAAAACTATATACACACTAAAAATAACTTACGACTAAAAAAAGACTATCTACATTCCACAAATATCTTAGGATTAAAAATACCTTACCACTAAAATTTAAAATATGCACCGCCGAACCTTCATCAACCACACTGCTATTGCATCATCAGCAATGCTGTTTAGCAATAATTTACTAGCAAATAGCACCAAAGAATTTCCTATTGTAAGGCTACCAATTGCCGATAGAAAATTTACCAGTAAAGCAGTTGAAGCCACAATTAACCTAGTAAAAAATAAAATTGCAAACCCCGAATTAGCTTGGCTTTTTCAAAACTGTTTCCCCAATACCTTAGATACCACTGTTGATTTTGAGATGATTAACGGCAAACCCGATACCTACGTAATTACAGGAGATATAGATGCAATGTGGTTGCGAGATTCTACCGCACAAGTTTGGCCGTATTTGCCTTTTATTAAGAAAGATATCCCACTAAAACAATTGATACAAGGGGTTGTAAACCGCCAAGTAAAATGTATTTTACTAGATCCTTACGCAAATGCTTTTTTTAAAGACCCTAACCGCAATAGCGATTGGAAATCGGATTTAACCGAAATGAAACCTGGCATACACGAGCGAAAGTGGGAAATTGATAGCCTTTGCTACCCCATACGCCTTGCCCACGGGTATTGGCAACAAACCGGCGACCTTAGTTTATTTGGGCCAGATTGGTTGCAAGCTATGACTTTAGTGATACAAACTTTTAAAGAACAGCAACGCCAATTTAACACCGGCCCTTATAAATTTGAACGTGTTACAGGTGCCGCAACCGATACTTTGCCCATAGGTGGTTACGGCTATCCTACAAAATATACTGATTTAATTTCATCAATGTTTAGGCCAAGCGATGATGCTACAATGTTACCTAACCTTATCCCATCAAACTTTTTTGCTTTAATTAGCTTGCAACATTTAGCCAATATTTTAGGTGCTTTAAACAACAGCTCGGCATTGCTTACACAAGTTAAAGCAATGCATAATCGGCTTAAATTGGCTTTAGATAAACACAGTACCGTAATGTTTCAAAACCAAAAAATTTATGCCTACGAGGTTAATGGTTTTGGCAGCTACAATTTAATGGACGATGCAAATGTGCCTTCTTTACTTTCGTTACCTTATTTAGGAGCTTTAAAAACTACCGATCCAATTTACCAAAACACACGCAAGTTTGTGTTAAGTAGTAATAATCCTTTCTTTTTTAAAGGCACAGCTGCCGAAGGTATTGGCGGGCCACACGCTGGTATGGATATGATTTGGCCCTTAAGTATAATTATGCGAGGCTTAACCAGCAGCAACGATTTCGAAATTAAAAACTGTTTGCAAACCCTCATAAAATCTAACGCCGATACAGGTTTTATACACGAAGCTTTCCATAAAAACAACGAAAAACAGTTTACCCGTAAATGGTTTGCTTGGGCAAATACCTTATTTGGCGAGTTTGTTTTAAAAACCTACAACCACAAACCATACTTATTAAGTTGAAATAATATGGATATTTACAACCTGAGTTCGATTAAATAATATCGTTTTCGTGATGATTAGGGCATAATCTAATTATGGGTTGAAAACTCCACGATTTGTGCTCCGATTTGCAAACCACAAATAGCATTATATGTTAAAAATCAGATAATTTCGTTTATTATTTAGTTGGAGACTAAATTCTATTTAACAAAATCCGTAGAGCTACTGAGTGAACTCTATGGATTGTGTAGTTTTTAATAACAAATGTAAGTTTAGCACAAGTTACAAACTTGCGCCAGTAATTGTAGAGCCACTGCGTGAATTTTAAGGACAGAGGTTTAAATATATTCTCTTAAACCACAATCCATCAGTTTTTTGCACTAAGCCATACCTGTGGGTGCAATGTTTTTTTAGTCTTTAAGTATGCTACAATTTGTTCAGGTGTTTTCCCTTTTAATTCGTTACTAATTTTATCTCTTATGGTACGCAATTCTTCAAGAATTGATTTTTCGTTTTTAACTTCTTTATTCTTCATATTCTAAAATTTCTCTTCTTGAATTTAAGTAGTTTTTTTACTTTGACACCTCCATCAGCAGGTTGCCAATTTCTTTATCGCTAAGAGTTTCCTTATCAGCCTTATCGTAGATAGAAAGTAGATAAACAGTTTCATCGGCAATTACAAAATTGGTAATAAGCCTTGCCCCGCCCGATTTACCCTTGTTTTTAGACGAAATAGCAAAACGTATTTTATAACAATTATTTCCTAGTGAAACCCCTTGTTCGGGGTTTATTTCTAAGGTTTGAAACAAAGCGGCTAAGTCGGCTTTTATCGAAGGATATTTTTTGGCAAGTTTTTTCAGTTCCTTTTTAAAAGAGGGAACGGCAATAATGTTATAAATCATCCAATAAATCTTTGGCAGAAATACCCTTTAGTTTACCTTGGCGAATTAAAGAAAGTTCTTGTACAGCATCTCTTATTTGAGTTTTCAACAAAGTTTTTTCAAGATTTTCGGTATTTTCAATTGGGATGGTTTTTACGTAAGATAAACCTTTAAGTACCTCAATTAAGTGCATTGCTTTATTGTCTTTTATTTCTAATAAAATTCTCATATTACTAACTTCTCTAAAAATACCTATTTACACTTGTTTACTTTCGATACTAAAAATAAAATTAACTAAAATAGTTAACAACACGCAAATTTTATTAAGAATTTGTTTTTTACGGGTTGCAAACCATACGATTTTATGCTTCGGAATTACAAATTCCAAAGAGCATTTATATCTGAAACAGCGGAGTGAACTCTACGGACAGTTGGTGAATCGAAGTAACAAACCATAAAAGCAAACTGAATAAATATATTTTTCTATTTGTATGATAATTTCCATAAATTTATAATCAATTTAAAAAACTAAAACCACTATGCAACTATTACTAAATGTTACAGATAATAATAAAGTTGATTTACTGTTTGATTTTTTAAAAAGTCTTAACTATGTAAGCAACGTTGAAAAATTAGATACCGATCAAGATTTTGAGGTACCTAATTGGCATAAAGAATTAGTATTAGAAAGAATAAATACAGCAACACCCGAAAGCTTTAAACCTTGGAACGAGGTGAAAAATAATTTAAAATAGGCGTAAATGTATAATATTTTAATTGAGGATAGAGCCATAATTGAAATCGAAAATGCTATAGAATATTACGAAACAAAATTGGTTGGGCTAGGTTATAATTTTAAAATTGAATTATCAAAAAGCTTTGATGCCTTAAGTATAAATCCATACTATCAAATTAGGTATAAAAATGTGAGGTGTAAACCGCTAAAAAAATTCCCATTTCTTATTCACTACACCGTTAATAAAGCAAACGAAATTGTTGAAATTTATGCGGTTGTTTGTACACACCAAAATCCAGAATTTGAGGGGTTTAAATAGTACCTTAACTCCGCAGACCGGCATAAAAAAGGAAGAGAAAAAGTCAGTAAATCAATGATTTAAAGACTTTTTTCTTCCTTAAAATTTCACTATATTC
>REAS01000144.1 GCA_004294495.1 Sphingobacteriales bacterium | reverse complement strand
TGTATTCAAATATGGATTAGATTATCTTTCAAAATTTCTTCTGACGGGCTTTAAATCATTAGAAAACAATTTGTTTAGCTTTTTGTCATGTACTTAACGATTTTGTTTAAAAAAACACCAATTTAAAACTGGCAATACTTAATACCACCACTAATAAATACCTAACTGTAGCAATTGCAAATTTACGGCTGCCCAAAAATGCGCCTGCTGAACCACCCACTACGGCTGCAAAAAACCAAATATAATGTGTTTGAGATAAATGGTTTAAGTTTGGGATGTTACCGGCCAAACCCGCCAACGAATTTAAAACAATAAATAACGCTGCCGATGCAGCCGCCTGTTTGGTATTTGCCCAAGCCATTAAAATAATTACAGGACTTAAAAATATACCGCCACCTATGTTTAATAAACCCGATAAAAAACCTATAATCGCACCAAAAATTAAAGCATAAATTAGATTTAAAGGTTTAAAATCTTGTTTGACCATCGGCGTAAAGCCTAATAATTTTATAATAGGGAAAAGTAATGCTAAGCCTAAAAGTAAATTATAATGTTCTTTTTGTAGATGTATTTGAGCGCCAAAAAATGCAAAGGGTATTGAGGTTAGCAAAAAAGGCCAAGTTAAATTCCATTTAAAAAAACCTGTTTTATAATATTGCGAAAAGCTTAAACCTGCCACCACTACGTTTAAAATCAATATAAATGGGCGGTATGCCGTTACCGGAATGCCAAATATAGATAACACTGCCAAATAACCACTTGCTCCGCCGTGGCCAACGGCTGCGTATAAAAAGCCTACCAAAAGCAAACACAATGCAATAATTAAATCGGTGCTCATAGGTAGGTTACTTTAGCCATTTCTTTGGCTACAAAATCTTGTTTTGGGGCGTCGCAGGTTGGACAGGTAAAATTTTCTAAACTTTCGAATGATGTGTTGGAGGCAATGTTTTGAGTAATATCGCCAAATCTTGAGTCGAAAATGGTAAAACAATTTTTACATTGGTGTACGTGTATAAATGTTTCGGCAGGTTTTGTTTTGGGTTTTTCTACTTCTTCGGGGCTTTCGCCTACGTGTAAATCGTAAAAATAATCGCATAATGCAATTAAACTTTCGCCCAGTTGTGCCCTTGTAACGCTCATTGCAAAAGTTACGTACTCTTTAGCATTTGGGTTAAAATTATGGGTGTGTAAAACCTCAAAAAGGGCTTCGCCAAATTTAGAAACTGCGTTGCGTTTACGTATAATTACCGACCCAAATAAACCCGTATTAGGCTGCGTTTTTATGGCAAAACAAAGTGGATAAGTTCGTAAATCGGCTTCTTCAAAATGTTTTACCAACTCTAGTTTTATGTCAATAGCTTCTTGGCAAAGGTCTTCTAGCTGCCAATTTAATTCGTTTGCTGCGTGACGAACATTTATGCGGTATTTATTTAACAGTGTGCTCCAATATTTTCTATCTGCGTGATTTATGCTTTTTACCACTAACGATTTCCACGATGTGGTATATAATTGCCCAATACGGGTATTTAAACAAAGGGTGCAAATTTCTTTTAAAAATGGGATAGAAAAACTTTCGTTACGGCGGTAAATGCCCAGCCATAATTTATTGTTGCCATACTTATTAAAACCTTCGTAGTATGGTAATTGAAACCCTGTATGCACTAAAGGGTTATCGTAAGGTTGATTCAAAAATTTGTTAGCGGCATCTATTTTCTCGAACAAAAAAATACCATCAATATTTGGTTGATTGTAGAACGTTTCTTTCTCGGTTAAAATTATGTGTTCTATGGCTTTACTTATCAGGGGTATATCTTCGGAGTAAACCAACGATGGCCAGCAATACATTGTGTTAGTTTTTGGAAAACGGATATATAAATACCAAAAATTATTTTTATCGGACGATATAAAATTAAAGTTACCTGTAAAAAACGGTATTAGGTTTTGGTAATAATCAACCAAGTTTATTTTAAGCTCGGGTTTGTAGGTAAAGCCGTTTAAAATGTCTTTGTAAACACCTTCTCGCAACCAGTTAGAGGTGTATAAAACCTCTTCGGTAACGTACGAACTTACAATGTTGGCAAACGTATCGTCGTTTAATTCGTAATCAACATCGGCTACAAGAAAGCTGTCTTGCAAATCTTCTAAATGGCTTTCATCAACGGTAAAAAGCAATTGTTGGCGGTTACCAAAACGTACATTATCAACCTTGTGTTTTTGTGCAATGGTTAATATTTCGTTTAAATCGCCCGGCGAAACTATGCCACCAGGGAGGTTTATTTTTATGATATGTTCTTGTTTTTCCATTTTTAACAATTAAATTAAGATCCCCCTAACCCCCAAAGGGGGGAACACTGCTACATTCCCCCTTTGGGGGTTAGGGGGATACCAATTCCATCTTCAACACTTCATCCAATATCTTTTTAACTTCGGGTTTGCAACTTCCGCAACCCATACCTGCACCACTTGCTTCGCAAAGCGATTTTAAATCTCTACAATTTTCACCTATTTTATTTTTTATGTTAATAGCACCAACATTATTACAGCTACAAACCAGTTTACCTAAAACAGGGTCGGCACTTTTACCGCTGCGTAATAGTTGTATGCGTTTATCGCTTAGTTCAATGTTTTTAGAAATCAAATCTCTAAACTCCATAAACTCGGTTTTATCGCCAATTAAAATTGCACCAACCAACTTATCGTTGTGTATAATACATTTTTTGTAGTACCGTTTAGATTTATCAATAAAAACTATTTCTTCATAATTTTTATCGTCGGGCACTTCGGGTAAACCAATGCTGCATAAATCAAAACCGTGAATTTTTATAATATTCATTGCCGTTGTACCTTCGTAATAACTGGCAATATCGCCATTTAGGTAACGGGCAACTATTTCGGCTTGTTGCTCGGCACCAGCCGTATTGCCATACAAAATACCTTTAAATTCGGCAATTTCGCCTATGGCAAAAACATCGGGATGGTTGGTTTGCAAGTGTTCGTTTACTACAACACCACGTTTACAGTTTATGCCTGCAGCTTTGGCTAGCTCTAAATTTGGTACAGTACCAATGGCTAAAATTACGGCATCGCAATTAATTTTACGCCCACTTCGCAGGCCTACGCCTGTAAGTTTTGAACGACCATAATATAACTCCACCTCATCATCGTAATAAATATCGCAACCTTGGTCGGTCATTTCTTCGTGTAGTAATTGGCTGCCTAAAGTATCTAATTGCCGTTGCATAAACCTAGAGCTACGTTGTATAATGGTAACTTTAACGTTTATTTCACGTAACGAAGCTGCCATTTCTAAACCCAACAAACCGCCGCCATTAATTAATACGTGGCTATCTTTTGGTAAATGTTTTTTAAAATTATCGGCATCAATCCGACTGCGCATTGTAAAAATCCCCGAAAGGGAAGGCGCATTTTTAGGAACCGATGCCCGGCTACCCGTGGCTAGAATTAAAATATCGTAATTTGTTTTTTTGCCCCAACTATCTGTAACGGTTTTATTTGCAGTGTCAATTTTTTCTATGGTTACCCCACGGTGAAGTTTAATGTTAAAATTGGGCTCTTCTTCATCCGTCATTTTTACCAGTTGTTCCCATTTTTGTTCGCCACTAATATAATCGGGTAACATTACACGGTTGTAAAAAGGAAAATCCTCTTTACTAAAAATTATTATTTCATCATCCTGATTTATTTCTCGGTACGATTTTACAAAACCAAAAGCTCCGGCCCCAGCACCTACAATAACCACTCGTTGCTTAGGCTTAACATATTTTTGTACGCTTACGGCACAAAATTTAAAATCGGGTTCTTTAGATAGTGGGTCTAATAAAGGGTTGGTAAGGTTGTTTGCTCGGTTTAAATCGTTACCTAAAATTTTGCCCCAATGCATTGGTAAAAACACTACGCCAATTTTAATATCGGTGGTAATTTTTGTAGGTACCTGCACCTCGCCACGGCGAGATTTTATAAGTGCAATTTCGCCATCCAACAAATTAAGTAGAACAGCATCAGCAGGATTTATTTCTAAAACTGCCTGTTTAATATGCTGGTTTAGTTTGTTTACTTTGCCCGTTTTACTTCGGGTATGCCATTGGTCTCTAATACGCCCAGTGGTTAAAATCAGCGGAAAATCTTGGTCGGGTTGTTCGCTAGTTTGCGCATAGCCTACTGCCTGTATTTTTGCCTTTTGGTTTGGGGTATAAAACTTTTTATCTAAAAACAATCTTTCAGTACCTTTAACAGCTGTTTTTTTGGTGTAAGGCCATTGTACAGTTTTCTCTTTTTTTAATATATCGTAGCTTAAAGCACTAATATCAATGTTGGTTTTTGCGGTAAGTTTTGCGTGTTCGGCATAAATGGCGGCAGCGTCTTTAAAATCGAAACCCTTAAAGCCCATTTTTTGTGCAAAGCGGCAAATAATTTCCGAATCGGCAAGGGCTTCGCCTGGTGGGTCTATTAATTTATTTAGGTAGCTAATTCTACGTTCCGAGTTTGTCATTGTCCCCTCTTTCTCGGCCCAAGCCGCAGCGGGTAAAATAACATCGGCAAAAGCCAAAGTTTCGGGTTTGTTGCTTACCTCTTGTACCACCACAAATTTGGCTTTTTTTAATGCCGCTTCGGCTTGCCTAGCATTGGGCAAACTGGTTATGGGGTTGGTACATAAAATCCAAATTGCTTTTAAAGTACCAGCCTCTAAGGCTTCAAACATTTCGGTAGCGGTTAAACCTGGCTTGGGGTTAATGGTAGTGCCACCCCAAAATTTTTCTACTTCAGCTCGGTGTAATGGGTTTGCTAAATCGCGATGGGCGGGTAACAAATTTGCTAAACCGCCAACTTCTCGCCCACCCATTGCGTTGGGTTGGCCAGTTAACGAAAAAGGCCCAGCACCAGGTTTGCCAATATTGCCTGTAATAAGGTTTAGGTTTATTAAGCTTAGGTTTTTATTTACGCCAGTGCTACTCTGGTTTAAGCCCATTGTCCACATACTTATAAAGCCATTTGCTTCGCCTATGTATTTAGCCGCAAGTTTAATATCATTGGCATTAAGGCCACAAATTACTGCCGACTCATCTAAAGTTTTTTCAAAAACTAAATCGGCGTAAGCCTCAAACCCATCGGCGTGGTGGGTAATAAAATCTTCATCAACCCAATTATTTTCTATAATAATTCGCCCAATAGCGTGATTTAAAACCACATCGGTACCGGGGTTTAGTTGCAAATGTAAGTCGGCAATGGCGCAGGTATCGGTAATGCGTGGGTCGATCACAATAATTTTTGTGTTGGGGTTTTGGGCTTTGTGGGCTTCGACCCTACGCCAAATAATGGGGTGGCACCAAGCAGGGTTTGCACCTGTAACGTAAAAACAATCGGCTAATTCAATGTCATCGTAACAAACGGGTACAGCATCTTCGCCGAGGCTCATTTTGTAGCCCACAACAGCGCTGCTCATACACAAACGACTATTGGTATCCATATTATTGCTACCAATAAAGCCTTTCATTAGCTTATTTATCACATAATATTCTTCGGTTAGGCATTGCCCCGATGCGTAAAACGCAACCGAATCTGGTCCGTATTTATCAATAAAAGTTTTGAAAACTGCCACCGTTCTATCCAGTGCAGCATCCCAACTTACCCTTTGCAATGGCATACTTTTGTTGTAACGCATTTGCGGGTAAAGCAGCCTATCGCTACGGTCGTTAACGGTATAATGCAGGTTTAAACCCTTGCTGCACAACATTCCCTTGCTCGATGGATGACTTTCGTCGCCCTCTAAAGTTACCGTTCCGTTTTTATCTTTACTTAAAAGCACACCACAACCCGTACCGCAGTAGCAGCAGATAGATGAAAGGGAGTTTTTTTTATTTCTTGACATTTTTTTTTTGCTTCGGGCTGTCGGGCTTCGAGCAGCGGGCTTCTTGTTTGGTTTTTTTGGCTTTGGGCTGGTGAGCTTCGGGCGGCGAGCTTCTTATTTGGTTTGTTAGGGCAGCGGGCTGTCGGGCTTCGAGCAGCGGGCTTCTTGTTTGGTTTGTTAGGGCAGCGGGCGGTTGGCTTTTAGGTCCTTGCCCAAAGCCCGAGGCTCGTTGCTCGATAGCCCGTGGCTCACAGCTTATCAGGGCGTTCCCCGAAAAAGGGTCGGGCTTTTCGCTGCAAGTCCTCGGCCCCCAAAAGGGCCTGTGGGCTTTCCGCTTCAATCCCTAACGCAGATGGCCTTGGGCTATTGAGCTTCGAGCAGCGGGCGGCCTATTTGGTTTTTTATTGCTTTTATCATTAAATTGATGTTATTTTTAGTTAAATATTTTATTTTTTTTTTGAAGGCTGTAATATTAACGTTGCAGGTTGCAATATTAACGTTGCAGTTACTTAAATTATAGTTGCAGGTTGCAATATTAATGTTGCAGTTGCTTAAATTATAGTTGCAGGTTGCAATATTAACCTTGCAGGTTGCAATATTAATGTTGCAGGTTATACAATCTTAGTTTTCAACGGCTGTTAACTCGGCAACCAAAGCCCGAGGCTCGCTGCCCGAAAGCTCGCTGCCCGAAAGCTCGCTGCCCGAGGCAGGAATGCTCGAAGCTGTAAAGCGTGTTAAAAACACAATCCCGGCAACGGCAATAACTACGTAACCAATGTATTGAAAAGCTTCTACGTAAGTTATACTTTCTGATTTGAATAAGAAACCAAACAGCATACCGCCTACATTTCCGCCTGCACCTACAATGCCGCTTACCATACCCACATTTTTTTCGTTTATAAATGGGGTTATAGCATAAGTTGTTCCGTTAGCCATTTTCAAGAACATTGCAAAGCCAAGCATCGATATTATTGCCATTTCTAAAGATCCCGCATACGAAAACAGTACAATGCCAATGCCTTCTAAAACCAATAAACCGGCCAGTAAAATACCTTTGCCTCGCATACCGTATTTGGTATTTACTTTATCGGCAGCTAAGCCACCAATGGCTCGGGCAAATAAATTCATAAAGCCAAATATACCTGCCCAAAAACCTGCCGAACCTTGCGAAAGGTTAAAATTATCGGTAAAATGTAATGCAGCTACGCCGTCGAAGGTAATTTCCATACCAAAACAAACAGCGTAGGCTAGTGCTAAACTCCACACTCGCCAATCGGCTAAAATGCTCCAATCTGTTTTGGTTGCAACTTTTTTCTGGTAATTTATTTCATCGTAATTGCCTTGTGGGGTATCTTTTGTGTAGTTAAAATAAACATAGGCCATTACTAAAAGCATTACACCTGGAAAAACCATTGCATATCGCCAAGCTTGTGCCGATGTGTAACCAAAACCTACTATTACAGCAAAAATTACTGGCATTAGCATATTGGTTACGCCACCACCTAAATTGCCCCAACCGCCAGCAACAGCGTTTGCAGTGCCTTTTACTTTGGCGCTAAACATTACTGATGTGTGAAACTGGGTTATTACAAACGATGCCCCAATTACTCCAATAGCTAATCTGAAAAGTAAAAATACCTCGTAAGTTTGTGCCAAACCTACTAGCATAACTGGGAAAGCACCTACTACTAAAAGTGCGGTGTAGGTTTTGCGTGGCCCCCAACTATCGCACAATTTACCAATAAGTAAACGGGCAAATATAGTTGCCGAAACGGCTGCAATAATGGTGTTACCAACTTGTGCTTTACTTAAACCTAAATCGGCCCGAATGGTGGGCATTAAAGGTGCTAAACCAAACCAACCAAAGAAACACACAAAAAATGTGAGCCAGCTGATGTGAAAAGTACGCATTTGTATCCCCGAAAGGGAGAAAATTTTTAGCTTTTGTAAAGGTTGGTTGATTAAATTGGTCATATTGTTGCGAAAGTATGTACAATTAATCGTTTATAGAGAATTTATCGAACAATAAAGTCAATAATTCGTCGTGTATTTTAATATATTCTGGATCGTGAGCAATATCTTTCTTGTTTCTTGGCCTTGGTAAGTTAATTTCTACAATTTTTTTGATGGTTGCTGCTGGCCCATTGTTCATAACTACTACCCTGTCCGATAAAAATATAGCTTCTTCAACATCGTGGGTTACCATAACAATGGTTTTATCGCGGTTGGCAAGATTCCATAATTTTAAAAGCTCTATTTGCATATCGCTTTTGGTTAGCGCATCTAATGCACCAAAAGGTTCGTCTAACAATAAAATTGTTGGACTAATAGCAAAAGCCCTAGCAATGGCAACACGTTGTTTCATACCGCCCGATAGTTGGCCGGGTAACTTGTTTTTATGGCTCATTAAATTCACCATATCTAGGTTTTTGTTTACTATCTCTCGTTTTTCGGCAGCGGTTTTATCTTTCATTACCGAATCTACAGCTTCGTAAATATTTTGAAAAACGCTTAGCCAAGGCAACAACGAGTAGTTTTGAAAAACTATTCCTCTATCTGGTCCTGGACCTTTTACAACTTTATCGTTAGCTATAACGGTTCCACTTGTTGGGGCAACCATACCCGATACGGTGTTCATCAGGGTTGATTTACCGCAACCCGAGTGGCCAATTAAGGTTACAATTTCGCCACGTTTAATATCTAAACTAATATTGTTTAAGGCATTAAAAACACCTTTTTTAGTTTTAAACGAAACACTAACGTTTTTAATAGCAATGGCTATTTCGGGTGTGGTTTCGGTTAATGGTGTTGTGTTTTGTGTTGTTTCAAGTTCTTTTATCATATTATGGTTTTTAATGATTTTGTTTAATTTTTGGTGTTTTCTGCTTGCAGCTTTGTTTACTTTGCGTTAATTTTTTGCGTTCTTGGCGGTATAAAAATTTTACCGCAAAGGGTGCAAAGGTTTTACGCAAAGGTCGCTAAGTGTATCGCATTTATACCTAGCTAACGTTTTTTCTGCATCCAGCTTTGTGTTCTTTGCGTGATTTTACTTTGCGTTTCTTTGCGTGAAATAAATTGATGATAGAATTTCACGCAAAGGGTGCAAGGTTTTACGCAAAGGTCGCTAAGTGTATCGCTATTATACTTAGTTAAAAGGTTGCTTTTTAAACTTTTTATTTACTTATCCCACGCAAAAGCGTTTTGTAAAGCGTTAAACATTTTATCTAAAATTACGCCCACCAAACCTATGATAATGATGGCTACTAATATTTTTTCTAATGACAATCCGTTCCAACTATCCCATACAAAAAAACCAATACCTACCCCCCCTGATAGCATTTCGCCAGCTACAATAACCATCCAAGCTATACCAATTGATAAACGTAAACCTGTAATAATGTGTGGTAACGAAAATGGGATTAATATTTTGGTAAGATATTTCCATTTTGAAAACCCGAAAGCAGTACCTACATTTTTATGGTCTTGCGGAATGCTTGATACCCCAAAAGCAGTATTAATTAAGGTTGGCCAAAGCGATGTGATGATGATAATAAATATAGTTGCACCTTCGGCAGCGTGAAAAGCTAATAAACCTAATGGGAACCAAGCTAATGGCGAAACTGGACGTAAAATTTGTACAATTGGGTTAAGCAAACGCATCATTAATTTTGAGCTTCCCATTAGTAAACCCATTGGTATGGCAATTAAACTACCTGCACCAAAACCTAAAAATACGCGGTATAACGAACTCATTAATTGGTTACCAATGCCTTTATCGTTAGGGCCACGGTCGTAAAAGGGTTCTTGCATTAGCTCTTTAAAAACGGTTAAAGTTGGCATTGGGCCAGGTATTTCGTTTTTAGTAACTCGGGATATTAGTTCCCAAATAACTATCAAAATGGCCATACTTGCAACAAAAAACAAGGTGTCGTAAATAAAATTGCGTATTGCTTCTTTTTTCATAATGTTGTTTTAATAAAAAAGGCAGAGGCGAGAAAATTCTCGCTCTGCCGTAAAAAAAAATTAACCTATCTTTTTGTTGCTTTTAAATAAGCAGGAATATTGTTGGGATCAAAAATTACATCGTAATTTGTTTTGAACGCTTTCATATCTGGCTGTACAGGAACGTTCATTTCTTTGGCAACTTCGGCAAATACATCGTCTAGCACAATTTTATCGGCTGCAGCTGCGTAATTTGGCTCGGCTTTTAGCATTCCAAATCTTACATATTGTGCCATAAACCACATAGAATATGATTTTAAAGGAGTGTTAACAATACCGTTGTTGTAAAAACGCATACAGTTGTCTTTGTATTTTTGTACGCCTAAATCGCAACCTAAATCGTTAGAACCCATCAACCTAGCTTCTATTACGGCTAAAGGTGCGTTTACATAATATGGTTTAGTTAACCAAGTAGCGGCTTTTTTACGGTTGCTCATTACATCTAACCATTTGCAGGCTTCAATAACGGCTTTCATTACTTTCTTTAAATCGGCTCGGTTGTTTTTGGCAAAATCGGCATTAGCCACTAAAGCTTTTTCGGGGTGGTTGTTCCATAAATCTTGAGAAGCAATGTGGGTAAATCCAATTCCTTGTGCTACGGCAACTCCGTTCCAAGGTTCGCCTACGCAATAGCCTTCCATATTGTCAACTTTCATATTTGCAACCATTTGTGGCGGCGGAATGGTAATTATACCTACTGATTTTGGGTTGATACCCGCCGCAGCCATCCAGTAACGTAACCAAATATCGTGAGTACCACCAGGGAAAGTCATTGCAAAAGTTACTTCTTTGCGGGCTTCTACTTTTTTAACTGCTGCAGCTACTTTGTTAACTTCTTTAAAACCTACCAGTCCGCAAAAATCTTTTGATAAAGTAATTCCTTGTCCGTTGTTGTTAAGTGTCATTGCAATTTTCATTTCGGAACCTGGCTTACCGCCGATGCCTGTATAAACCGAAAACGGCATAGAGTACAAACAATGTGCGGCATCAAGCTCGCCATTTAACACTTTGTCTCTAATATTTGCCCACGATGATTCTTTTGATAATTCTACATCTACACCATATTTAGCAAATAAACCCAACTCTTTGGCTACTACTAAAGGCGCACAATCGGTTAATGGAATAAATCCTAATTTAATTTTACGAGCTTGTGCAAAACTTATTGAGCTAAAGCTTGCTAATAACAGCACACTTAGTGCTGTTATTTTTGTGATTTTATTTAATGTCTTTTTCATTTTTTTATATTAATGAGGTTTTAACTTAGTTTTTGATAGCTACTGGTTTGGTAAAGAAAAAATCGGGTTTAATGTTGATAGAGAAGTAAGCAAACTGGCCTCTTTTTTCGTATTTATCGTTTACAGGAACGGTAACTGCTACTTGACCTTTGGCATAGGCTAATGCATCTGTAGCTAACATAACCGAGTACCCTAAATCAACGGTTGTAAATTTATTTAGGTTATAACTTACAGTTAAATCTACCTCATCGCCTAATTTTTTGGTGCTTACCGGGCTACCTTTTAAAGAATTAGCCATTTCAAAATAATGGTAATCTAACATTATTGAGTAGCGGTTGGCTGTAAACTTGGTTTTAAAGTAAGCATTTTTTAAACCAGCCGATGGAGAGCCAGTAGGGGCATAAAAATAATCCATTAAACCCCAAAACTTGTGTGGTGTACCGTATAGAGGGTCGAACCGTTTGGTTTCTGTGGCTGTGGTGTTTTCGGTATTGCCCGATAAATAATCGTAACCTGGGCCAGCGGTAAATTTACCTTTGCTATATGTTGCCGAAGCTGTGTAATGGTAAGCATCTAATTTTTTGCTATCTCTATCTTTACCTAATTGGTGGTAATATGCTCCATTAATGGCTATTTTACCAAAACCCGATGCGTTGCCTAAAGTATGCGTTATCATACCTCCGTAAGTATAACGGTCAACGGTTTTGTTGGTATTAAAATCGCGAACAAATAAATTACCTCCACCAGTTATTCTTGTAGCTATATTGTAAGCTGTAAAATCATCGTTAAAATACAATGCCGAAACTTTAGTTTGGTTAAATTTTTTGCTTAAATACACACTTATAAAGTTTTTATAGTTTTGAGTTGTAGCATTGGTGCCAGCAGGGTTGGTAAAGTTAAAAGCTCCTGTTGCCGAGCTGTTTCCTGAAGTAGCATCTAATAAAGGCACCGTACCTGCAGGTACAGGCACTAAAACACCAATATCGTTTTTAACAAATTGCGCTGTATTGCCCGGCGTGTAAAATGTATTGGTAAAAGTTTCGCTGTTTTGGTTAAAAGCATAACCAATATCTAAAGCCCAGCCGTGATGCATAGCTTTTAATAAAGCCATATCAAAGCGGCGGCCTTGTTGCAACCAATCTAAATTACCAATTAACCTTGAATCATCGTAAATTAATTCTTGGCGACCAATTTTAAGGGAAAGGTTGTCTATAAATTTAGTTTTTAGGGTGGTATCAGCCATATTTAGTAAGGTAATATCGGCCCAACCTTCGTGAAGCATTAGTTTATTACCATCGGCAGGGCTAATTGTTGAAGCATCTTGCCCCCAAACTCTAATATCTTGCACACTTACGCCAAAAGTTACCCTATCCCATTTGTAGCCAAAGTTTAGGCGGGTACGTTGCGATATAAAATTAGTTGCTTCATCGGTTTTAGGAATTAAATTGGCAAACCCGTTGCGGTGTTCGCCACGTGTACGCAACTGCCCGTTTAGTGTAAACTGAGCGTAAGTTTTACTACTTGTTAATGTAATTGCAAATAAAATTGCGATGGTGATAATTAGTTTAATTTTTCGATACATTTGTTGTTGGGTTTAAGAGTTTACGGATTTTTTTACCTTTTGTTAATCCCGTTACGGTTGCAGCCGTAATGGGTTTTTTGTTTTTATTGTTTTTAAATTATTATTCTTGTTTGATGTGATAAATATAGTAAACATCATACTATTTTAAAACTTTTAAAGTAAAAATGTTAAATTTATATGATAAAAATTACAAAAAAGCCATTTTTTAACAAAAGTGTTAATTTTAAAGGTGTAAATATTTAGTAAATTATATTATTCGCAATAAATTATAGCATACTTTTGCTGTAATTATTGGTAATTTTATTAATTATATATGAAAAAGTTAACTAAAAACCCATAAAACAGTAACATTTTGTAATTTATTACAAATAAATCAGCCAATTTTTACAAATTACCAACGAAAATAACACAAAACTCACATATCTATTATATATATAACAAATGAAAATTAGCAAAAAAGAATACCCTACCCAAAACTGCTACGTTAGTAGCAATTGTTTACCCGAATGGCTGCCCGCCATTAATGTAAACAAGAAAATATACGAGGTAAAAAAGGGAGAGGTTATTTTTAAAGAAGGAGACGAAGTTACTGGAGTATATTTTGTTTATGATGGCAATATTAAGGTGCATAAAAAATGGGGTAGCGATAAAGAATTGATTTTACGTATTGCCACCAAAGGCGGTATTTTTGGGCATAGGGGGTTAAGTAGTAAAAGTAATATTTACCCCATATCGGCAACGGCTTTAGAAAACGCTACGGTTTGCTTTATTGATTTAGCATTTTTTTATACCACTTTAAAGGTAAACCTAGATTTAGCTTTCAAACTAATGTTGTTTTTTGCCGATGAATTGCAAGAATCGGAACGTAAAATGCGAAACCTAGCTCATATGACCGTTAAAGGCCGTGTTGCCCAAGCATTATTACAATTACAAGAAAAATTTGGGATTAAAGATAGGGCAATTGATATTATCTTATCTCGGCAAGATTTAGCATCGTATGTTGGTGCCACCTACGAAACCGTTTTTAGAACTATAAACGAATTGGTGTTAGAGAACTGTATTTCGTTAGTAGGTAAAAGTATTTTAATTACTGACAATAAAAAGTTAGAAGGTTTTACTTTGCAAACGGAGAGTGTAAAATAAACTTTGTGAAAGCTCAAAATAGTAGAAACCTGAGTTCGATTAATAAATAAGTAAAAATTTTAGAATATATTGCAAAAAAACAAGAAAGGTTCAGTAATTATTTGTATATTTAAGTGTCTTAAAA
>REAS01000034.1 GCA_004294495.1 Sphingobacteriales bacterium | reverse complement strand
GTGTCATTTTTTTTTATTGGACACAATTTGTCCATCAAAAAAATGATTTTTTATTTACGCTAATATAGCACTTTTTTTTAAAAGCGGTTGCCCTGGGTGTACTAACCAAAATTGCAAAATGTTCTCTTTTTTTTGTATTGTTAGCTTTAATAAAAATAGATGTGCCATTTTGTGTTAAAGTACATTCTGTTGGTTGCAGTTTAAAATCATCAGTATATGGACTCCAAAGTTGACCGTTTACTTTGCAAGAAAAACCACCATCTTTTAGGGCATTACTTTTTTGGCATGATACTGCCGTTAATAAAATACATAGTGGGATAATTAATGTTAAAATTAAATTTTTCATAGGATGTATGTTCAAAATTTTATTAGTACACTCAACTTTGTTAAAAATCAAAATGTTTTGAGCTTTTAAAGTGTTACAATTAAATAATTTAATTGTTTAAATTGATTATTTCAAAAATTCCAAAAACTTTAATTGGTAAAGTGCTATATAAAAATTATTAGTATCCAACCAAATAATTACAAATGCTTTCCTTTGCGCAAAGCTATTATTGTTAGAATAGTTTATTATTTTAAATTCTATTCCACAGTTTTAAAAGAATTTGAATCGTTTATATTTTTATCACGGGCGCTATAAGCCCAAACTGCACCAACACATCCCAATACAACTAAAATACTGGATATTAATTCGGCTTGAGTAAAGGCCAAACTTGCAACGTGGTATTTAGAGTTTACGCGTATGAGTTCTATAAAAAAACGTTCTAAACCGTTTACTATTAAGTAAATAGAGAACAACATTCCGGGTATTTTAATGTGTTTGCGTATGCTCCATAAAAAAAAGAAAATTAAGAGACATAATATGCTTTCGTATAATGGTGTTGGGAAAACGGGAAGCGGTAATTCGTAACAAAATTTCCCTTGACAATTAGGTATTAAAACGCCTTCGTTAATTACGTTT
Organism: Sphingobacteriales bacterium; assembly: GCA_004294495.1. Classification (GTDB taxonomy): domain Bacteria; phylum Bacteroidota; class Bacteroidia; order Sphingobacteriales; family Sphingobacteriaceae; genus Pseudopedobacter. The sequence goes on along the minus strand of REAS01000034.1, from coordinate 2,318 downwards.
TGTGGGTATTTAAATGCCCAAAACCAATCGGGTGCCCAAGCTAGCCAGTTGGGTTTGGGTGCGGTGTTTACAATTCCCCAATCGCCATCGCCCGATAGGTGACAGCCCATACGTCCAATTGAGTAAGCTAGCATTAAACCAGGGCCAGCAATATCGCTCATGTAAACTTTCTTAATTCCGTTTTTGCTGGATATGTACAGCACCGTAACGGCACCAAAAATTAAACCGCCGTAATACGTTAAGCCACTGAAACTTAGTAACCCATGTATAGGGTCTTGCATAAACCTGTCCCAGTTCTCTAAATTATCAAATAATTTAGCTCCTAAAATACCCCAAAGGGCTGCCCATGTAATTAGAGTACCCATTAATTGGTGTGTGTGTACCAATTCTTTTACGGTTTTAGGCGTTTCTAATTTATATTTATTTTTTTCGGCATAAGCCCAATAAGCAAAAATCCCCGCCAGAGCTAAACCAGCCAACAAATTACCTTTGGTTGATAGTATAAAATCTTGCGGATTTTCTACAAAAGCTCCATAATTTAACAATCCATAAACAAATTTATAGCCTATTAAAAATCCAAATAACGCATTTAAAACAAGTTCTTGTAGGCTTGCTGGTGCGCCAATAATTGTAGTTTTATAAAATGGGTGTACTTGGCCTAATTTTTCGCGGCGTTTAAACTCCTGACTAAATGCCCAATATGCAGCAATAAAAGCCCAAGCAACAAAAAAACCAAAAGTTTGTATAGGCAATGGTAAGTAAAAGCCTGTAAAATATTCTATTAAATGTGATAGGGTTGGAAACATTTGTGCAATTTAAAGTCTTAAAATTAATTTGATGTTAATGAACCAATAATTCGGCTATTTCGGTAGCACTCATTTCGCCATCAGGCAAAATTTCGTTTAGGCTAACAGTTTTTAATTCGTTTATTAACAATGGGTCGTAAGCAACTTTTATTTTAACATAGTTTGGAGTAAAACCAGTCATAAAACCGTTTTTATGGTCGGCCTCAAATAAAACTTGTGCGTTAGTATTTATTTGTGTTTGGTAAAACGCCCTCCTTTTTTTGTCGGATAGGATGTGTAGCATTTTGCTTCTTTCGGCTCGTTTGTTTGCGCTTATGCTGTTGGGCATTGAGGAGGCTAATGTATTTTCACGCTCCGAGTAGGTAAAAACGTGTAAATATGAAATTTCTAACTCGTTTAAATAGTTGTAGGTATCTAAAAAATCATCATGAGTTTCGCCCGGGAATCCCACAATAACATCAACACCTATGCAACAATTGGGCATTAATTTTTTAATGTAGTTAACACGTTCGGTATACAATTCTTGCTTGTATCGCCTACGCATTAATCCCAATATTTTGGGCGAACCCGATTGTAGTGGGATATGAAAATGGGGAACAAATTTTTTAGATTGTGCAACAAAATCAATAATTTGATTAGTTAACAAATTAGGTTCGATTGAGGATATTCTAAACCGTTCAATGCCTTCAACTTTATCTAACTCTTTTATTAAATCAAAAAAAGTATTTGCTCTTACGCTTTCGCGGATGCCAAAATCGCCCAGATTAACGCCAGTAAGCACAATTTCTTTGACGCCCGATGCGGCAATTTGCGCAACCTGAGCTAAAACACTTTCGATTGTATCGCTTCGGCTAGCACCACGAGCTAGTGGAATGGTGCAAAAACTGCATGAATAATCGCAACCGTCCTGGACCTTTAAAAAGGTACGGGTTCTATCGCCAATAGAATAAGAGGGAACAAATTGGTTGGTATTTGCAATATTTTGCTGGTAAACTAATGCTTTGGGTTGCTTGGTTAGGTTGCTTAAATGGTTTATAATATCAAACTTTTCGGCAGCACCTAACACCATATCAACACCTTCAATTTTAGTAATTTCTTCGGGCTTTAATTGTGCGTAACATCCCACAATAGTAATGTAGGCGTTTGGCGAATGCTTTAAAGCTTCTTTAACTACTTTTCTGCATTTTTTATCGGCGTTTTCGGTAACGCTACAAGTGTTAATTACATATACATCAGCAGCATCGGTAAACTGTACCACATTATAACCTGCAGTAGTAAACTGCCTAGCAATACCCGATGTTTCGGAATAGTTTAGCTTACAGCCTAAGGTATAAAATGCAACTTTTTTGTTCATAATCATTTGAGATGCAAATGTACTAAATTTTGTGTTTTTTATTTTAAACAATAGTTTATTCCAGGGCAACCGCTTTTAAACTACCATCATTAACTCCCTGTATTCTAAGTTGCAACTAGCTTTTAGTTTTTTTCTTCTGATAGATATTTTATTTATTT
>REAS01000143.1 GCA_004294495.1 Sphingobacteriales bacterium | reverse complement strand
TAATTCTTTAATATAATGAATATCAGTCTTTTAACCTAATTTTTTGTTGCTTATTTTATTGATTTTCAATCAAATATATTTTTTGTCATGTACTAAACATAAATATATAAGCTTATTTAGGGTTTAAACGAAGCTATTTGATGGTTGGTAATTAAATCCTGTTCGGATATTTAAAATACCCTCGTTTACATGTAAACCAGATACATTAAAATTATCTAAAACAGTTAATTTAGTGTTAGATTCCCAAGCATCTACAGCCACATATTGGCTTACTAACGCTACTTGCACACCGTACTTTCCTGTTTTTATAGGAAGGGTAGCTTTAAAATTCATGCTGTAATTACCAGGTTCTAAATCAAAATAATTATTGCTATAATCTTTACTGTTGGCTATTAATAATATTCGGTCATCATCGTACATTATACGTATAAAAACTTGGCAAACAGTTATACGACTAACGCAATTAAAGCTAAATACAAAATTAACCGCTTCACCTGTAATGCAGCTATGCTCATCTTGCACACTCTGTCCGGTTATTTTCCAACTGGTAAAATAGCCTTTTTCATTAGCGGCGGCAATATTTCTAATTCCATTTTCATGGTCTTTATCTGTTTCTTGGTAAATTTCTAGGGTAGATTCTACACTGCCAACATGCTTTACCATTCCGTTTTCTAACAGCATGGCTTTGGTACACAATTGCTTAACTGCAGCTATATTATGGCTTACAAATAAAACCGTACGACCATGTTTTTTTGAGACATCTTCCATTTTAGCCAAGCATTTTTTTTGAAACTCGGCATCGCCCACAGCTAAAACTTCATCTAAAATTAAAATATCGGGTTCTAAATGTGCGGCAACAGCAAAGGCCAAACGTACAAACATACCGCTACTGTAACGCTTTACGGGTGTATCAATATATCTTTCTATTCCCGAAAAATCTACAATTTCATCTAACTTGGCTGTGATTTCGTGTTTTCGCATACCCAAAATAGCTCCGTTTAAATAAATATTGTCTCGGCCACTTAAATCGGGGTGAAAACCTGTTCCCACTTCTAAAAGTGATGCAATTCGTCCGCCTACTTTAATACTGCCTTGTGTGGGTTTAGTAATTTTTGATAGTAGTTTTAACAAAGTTGATTTTCCAGCTCCATTTTTACCAATTATGCCAAAAACCTCGCCCTGCTTTACATTAAAATTTACATCTTTTAACGACCATACGTATTTTGATTCTCCTTTGGTTTCCCTATCGTTTACCTCAATCAGCTTTTCGTAAGCATCTGGTTTATTGGTAATTTTACTAAACCACCGCTGTATATCGGTACTTAAACTGCCGGTATTAATTTCACCGAGTTTGTACATTTTCGATAAATTCTCTATCTCTAAAATATTCTCAGCCATTATATTGTATCAACAAAGTTTTTTTCAATAGAATTAAATACCACAACGCCAAGCACTAAAAAAAACAATACACAGAGTGCATCGTAGCCTAAAAGTAACCAACTAAATTGGCCAATACCTAAAAAACCGTATCTAAAGGTTTCTATAATACCAGTCATGGGGTTGGCTAAAATAAATATTTCGTATTTGCTGCCTTTAAAGCCGGATAATGGATAAATTACTGCGGAACCGTACATTAACAACTGTACCCCAAATGTGGTAAGGTGTATTAAATCTTTATATTTTGTGGTTAACGATGATATAATAATGCCTGTACCCAAACCTAAACCCGCAATTAAAGCGATTAAAACTGGCAACAATAAAGCATATAAATTGGGTTGGATAACGCCATTTGTTGTAAAAAAATAGTAAAAATAGACTATAAGAAATAACAATAACTGAATGGAGAACTTTACCAAATTGGTAACTACCAAAGAAAGTGGTACAATAATACGGGGAAAATAAACTTTACTTAAAATACCTGTGTTGTCTTTTAAAAAAGTGGATGTTCGCATAATACACTCCGAAAAGTAAGACCAAATTACTATGCCACTCATATAAAATAGCGTAGGTGGTAAACCCGAGGTTGATAACTTTGCTACGTTCGAAAAAACAATTACAAATGTAACAGTAGTTAAAATTGGCTGTATAAAAAACCACAATGGGCCAAAAATAGTCTGCTTATAAATTGCAAAAACATCGCGTTTCATTAAAATAAAAAGCAAATCGCGGTACTCCCAAATCTCTTTAAAGTTTAAACTAAAAATATTGTTTTGGGGAGTTATAATTTCCTTCCATTTTTTGGGAACAGTAGTATTGCTTACCTCCATATTTAATTTCTTGTAATCAAAATTTTAGAAAAAATGCTTTTATGAACATCTTTTTAATAATTGCAAATATAAAAAGGTGTAAGTGCGGCAATGTTAACTTATCGTTATATTACTTATATTAATGCAACAATAAAGTTAATAGTATTATTATTGTTTTTTAGTTTATAATACCCAAAACAATATTTTATTTTGAAGAATATTTACGCTATTGTTGTAACCTACAATGGAATTGAATGGATTGAAAGGTGTTTAAACAGTTTAATTAACAGCACATTACTACCCAAAATAATTGTAATAGATAATGGCTCTACCGATGCTACCATAACTTTTATAAAAGAAAATTATAAAACTGTAAACCTAATTGAATCTAAAATTAACCTAGGGTTTGGGCAAGCCAATTCCATAGGTTTAAAATTAGCTATGAAAAACCATTGCGATTATGCTTTTTTGCTAAATCAAGATGCTTGGTTAGAAAACGAACACACGCTTTTAAGTTTAGTTAACGCGTTTGAAACAAAACCTAATTTTGGTATTTTAAGTCCTTTACATTTAAACGGCCAAGGCACTGCCTTAGATTTGTATTTTGCAGATTACTTGCAACAATCGGAAATGGGGAACATTACACCTGCCCAAATTTTAAACCAAAACAAACCAAATTCAATTATTAACACCACATTTGTAAATGCTGCAGCTTGGCTTATAAGTGCAACTTGTATTAAAAAAATTGGCGGATTTGACCCAATATTTTTTCATTATGGTGAAGACCGAAATTATACACAACGAACTCTTTACTACGGCTTTAAAATCGGTGTTTGTCCCCAAGCTATCATTTTACACGATAGGGAACAAAGATTAGTGCCGTTAACCGCAACCCCAATTTTAAATTTAAAAACAGATTGGGTAAATGACTTAAACTTATTTTGCGATATTCATCAAAAAAACTATAAAACATTAATTTTTAAAAGAATAATAAGACATTTAGTATTGATGCTTGTGTCAATATCAAACCCACAAACATCTAAATATCATTTCCAAATGTTAAAAAACACAGTTTTTTTCTTAAACAAAATTGAGCGAAGTAGAAAAATATCACTTAAAACACTATCAATGGCACATTTATAAAAACTATCCTACAAACCCCACTAAGTTTTATCTTTTAAAACTCAATCAAAATTATTCCCTTATCTCATACTTAACTCCGCAAAATGCTTATAAAACAACGGAATAGTTTCAATGCCCTTATAAAAATTAAAAACATCATATTTTTCGTTGGGCGAGTGTAGGCTATCGCTATCTAAACCAAAGCCCATTAATACGGTTTTAATGCCTAATTCTTCCTCGAAAAGTGCTACAATAGGTATGCTACCACCGCCGCGTGTAGGTACTGGTTTTTTTCCAAACGCATCTTCTATTGCTAATTGTGCCGCTTTAAAAGCAATAGAGTTTGTTGGTGTTACATAAGGTTTACCGCCATGGTGTGCTACTACATTTACTTTTACACTTGGTGGAGCAATGGCTTTAAAGTGCGCTGCAAACAAGTCCGATATTTTACGCCAATCTTGACCAGGAACCAAGCGCATAGAAATTTTTGCATTTGCTTTAGAAGGTAAAACCGTTTTTGCGCCCACACCTGTGTAGCCACCCCAAATACCGTTAACTTCTAAAGTTGGTCTAATGCCCGTACGCTCTATAGTGGTATAACCAGTCTCGCCCCAAACTTCATCAATACCTAAATCCTTTTTGTAATCGGTTAAATTAAAAGGGGCAGCGTTGAGTTCGTTTCTTTCTTCAGGGCTAAGCTCAATTATTCCGTCGTAAAAACCCGGTATATTTACTTGGTTATTTTCATCGTGTAAACTAGCAATCATTTGGCATAAAATGGTAGCTGGGTTGGCAACAGCTCCGCCGTAAACACCCGAGTGTAAATCTTTATTTGGCCCCACAACTTCTACTTCCATATAAGATAAACCTCGTAAACCGGTTTCTAAGGACGGGTTTTCCATGCTTATCATGGATGTATCGGATATTAAAACTACATCGGCTTGTAGTTTTTGTTTGTTGGCAATAACAAAATCACCCAAGTTATCCGATCCTACTTCCTCCTCCCCCTCTATCATAAATTTAATGTTGCAGGGCAAAGTATTGGTTTGCATCATTAATTCAAAAGCCTTAATGTGCATATAAAACTGGCCCTTATCATCGCAAGCACCACGGGCATAAATTTTACCATCTCTAATTGTTGGCTCAAAAGGTGGTGTATGCCAAAGCTCTAATGGTTCTGGTGGTTGCACATCGTAATGGCCGTAAACCAATACTGTAGGCAGGTTTGCATCTATAATTTTATGTCCATAAACTATTGGGTTACCAGCAGTTTGGCAAACTTCAACAGCATCGGCACCAGCCAAAACCAATTTTTGTGCTACAAAATTTGCTGTATGTATAATATCGGGTTGGTGAGCAGGGTTTGCACTTATTGAGGGGAAACGAAGCAACTCGAAAAGTTCATCTAAAAAGCGTTGTTTATGGGTTTCTATGTAGGTTTTAATAGTTTGCATTTTCAATTTTTTTTCAAATATACAGTTTGTAATTTATCAGTTATTAAAAAATCAATCTCATTAAAATTAAGGCACAATACTTGTAACATACAATTATCTATTAAAATAATTTATTTTTTATGAACCAAACCATCAAACAACTAAAAGAAACTTTAGAAGATTCTTTTTTAATTGCTAACAAAAACGCCAATGTTAGTACTACCGAAAGAATATTATCTGTTGCAACAGGTGCTTATTTTACTTTTGCAGGATTTAAAAATGTATTCTCGCATCCAATAATTGCTATTGCCGAAATTACTCTCGGTGGCTCTTTACTAAAAAGAGGCGTTACCGGTTATTGCAATATTACTGCAAAAATGAACGAACAAAAATTTAACGATATTAGTATAGTTGGAGTTGTGAACAATTCGGCTAATTTGTGAAAATTATAAAAAATTGGTAGCTTATTTATTTTAAGTTGTATTCACTTTTTTGATTGTTTGGTAATTGAATTTGATTTTTTATTTTTTAAAAATAATTTTCAACAGCGAATTGATATTGATTAATAAAAATTTTTCGAAAAGCTGAAATATTATTTAATTCATAAAACAATAAAATTGCTTTTTTATATTCCGCTGGATTAATGCTTCGGTACGATAAAGGGCAAGTATTACCATACATCAAAAAAGCATTTCCAATTAACCTAGCCGTTCTTTTATTACCATCTTCAAATGGTTGAATGTAACTAATTAAGAGAACCGCAAGAAAGGCCTTTTCAAAAATATTCGATTTAGCATTTATTAATTCACACATTTTTTCTAAAGCTTCTTCAATTAAAAAATCATTCTCGGGCGGAAGATATTTTGTACCAGTAATTCTTACAATTCGCTTTCTTGGATTTCTTGAAATACCCATTTTTTGGGTAAGTAAACTATGTATATCAACTATTTTACCTACACTTAAATTCTCGAAAATATCCCTGTTTTGGTAAGTGTAATTTATTGCTTCTTTATGATTAAGTAGCATTTGTGTTTCATCAAAAGTGTGTTTTAATGACGGTATATTATATTTCAAAAGCTGTTCGGTATCTATCAAATCATAGGTATTACCTTCTATTTGAGCCGATTTCCAAGATAATTCAACCATTAAACGTTCAAATTCTTTGTTAAATTGATTTGGTGTTAGCTGTACTGTTTTTTGTTGAAATGTATTTTTTAAGCTTTCAAAAAAAACTATTTCACTCGCATTAAACAACTCTAAATTTTTTAGTTTATCAAAAATCTCAAAATTAAAATTGTTAATTATATTTCTTTCATCAGGTTCAACACCAAAAAAAATATCTAAATTTATTTGTAAATTAATAAGCTTTTTTAAATTTAGCGAATATTTTAAACTTGGCCCTTTACCATTTGTGGTTAATATTCCATTAGTTTTTAATTTTGCTAATGCTCGGTTAAGCGTTGAAGTTGAAATATTTTCTGTTAAAAGAGATTGAATTTCGGAAATACCTATCACACTATTTTTTAATAAAATACCAATTAATTCTTGTTCTCTTTTGGTTTCCATAAGCGTAAATAATTCTATCACAAATATATCATAATCCTATCATTATGATAGGATATTCGTTAATAATGATAGGATAATGATTTAAAAAAACAATTCTACCAAAGTTTAAATCTAAATAATTGAATTTAACTATACTTGTATGCACACAAATATTTATTTTTAAAGTTGAGCCAATTTTTACTATTTATTGATACCGAAGCTACTGGACTACCAAAAAAGTGGAACCAGCCTTATAGCAATACAAAAAACTGGCCGCATATAGTGCAGGTAGCTTGGGTAATTTGCAATAAAAATGGCGAAGAAATTAAAAGAGAAAACCATTACATCATAAATTCGGATTTTAAAATATCGGCACAAGCCAAAAAAATACACGGCATAACACCCCAATTTTTAGCGCAAAATGGTGAAAACCGAAATTTAATTATGGGCTTATTAGCCGATGATTTGCAGCAACACAAGCCTATGCTTGTTGGGCATTTTATAGAGCTTGATTTACATTTGCTTAACGCTGATTTTTACCGTACAGGCATTACAAACAATTTAAAAAATCTACCTGTTTTTTGTACCATGCTTGCTAGTGCAAAATATGTTCAAAATTATGGGGTTGATAATTTGCGCCTTGCCGAACTTTATACTTTGCTGTTTAATAAAAAAGCCCAAAACCCTCACAATGCCCTCGGCGATGCATTAAATACTGCAGAATGCTATTTTGAATTGATAAAACGTGGCGATATTACCGATGAATTGATTGAGAAACAACAAGAAATTATTCTTAAAAAACAATACGCAAACGATAAAGCCATTAAACTAGGCTACTGTATATTTGTATTAGTTTTATTATTACTTATTGTTTTTGTACTATGGAGAAAACTTTAGAATTACTTAAAAATATAACGCCTTTTAACCTAATATCTACCGATGTTTTAAAAGGAATTGTGGATGTTTTGCAGCCTATAAGTTTTTATAAAGAAGAAATTTTATATAAACAAGGGGCATCTAAAATGCGAGGCTTAGATATTATAGTTGATGGCAGTTACGAAACATTTTTTTATGATAGTGCCGCTAACAAAAGGGTAATTCAAATTTACCCGGCTGGCACTTGTTATGGTGGGATTTCGGTTTTGCTTAACCGAAAAAAATCATTAAAAACAGTTTTGGTAACAAAAAATACGCGTATTTACTTTTTACACCGCAAATATTTTAAAGAACTTTGCCAAAGCAACGAAAGTTTTTTCCAGTATTTTATAACGGAGTTTGGTAAAAAAATGTTAGACGATGAATTTGCTCACTTCTTTAAAAAACCATCGGATTTTGATGAAAGTTTTATTGCAGCCGAGCAGTTATATTCTCGTAAAATAGAAAGTATTGAGTTTAGAGAACTGGTATTTTGCAACCATTATACACCAGCCTACGAAGCTGCAAAAATTATGGCCTTGGCAAAAGTTAGTTGCCTGTTTGTTAAAAATAGTGAAGAAAAAATTATTGGTTACGTTACCGATATTACTTTGCGTGATAAAATTGTTGCCAAACAAGCCGATGCCAGCCAAAACATAGAAAACTTTTTAGATAATCCTACAATTCAAATTAACACGCAAGCTTATGTTTACGAGGCTTTATTAATGATGTTTAGAACCAAAACTCGCTACTTGTTGGTTGAAAAAAACGGGGAGTATATTGGTTTTTTAAGTCGTAACAAATTACTAAGCGAACAAGCACAATCGCCTTTAATGTTTATACAATCGGTAAAATTGGTAAACTCATTTACCGAATTAAAAAGGAAATGGGAAAGTGTTGCGCCCTTAGTTTACCAATTGTTAAACCGCGGTGTTTACGCCGAAATTGTTAACCAAGTTATTACCACTATTGCCGATACCATTACTCAAAAAATAATAGAAAAAGTTATTGAAAAACTGGGTACCCCGCCTGCAAAATTTGTTTTTATGGTTACAGGCAGCGAGGGTAGAAAAGAATTAACCCTAAAAACCGACCAAGATAACGCCATTATTTACGAAGATAAAGCTAACGAACAACGAGAAATGGTTCGGGCATATTTTTTAAACTTTGCAACCCTAATATCCGAACATTTAGATTACGTTGGCATAGTTTTTTGTAGCGGGGGTTTTATGGCACAAAACCCCGAGTGGTGTCACTCGCTTTCGCACTGGAAAAATAATTATAAAAGTTGGATGGATGTTTCTCTACCCGAAACGGCCATAAAATTTTCTACCTTTTTTGATTGTAGGTTAGTATATGGCGAACCTGCAATTATGGATGAATTAAGAGAGTTTTTAGACTTAGAACTGCAAAAACCATTACATAAATTTTACGTTTACATTGCTAAAAACGCACTACAATACGAACCTCCGCTAACTTTCTTTAACAACATTAGAACCAAAACCATTGGCACACAAGAAGTTTTTGATATTAAAAAAGCAATGACGCCAGTAGTGGATTTGGTGCGAGTTTATGCCCTACAAAACCGTATTTTTGTCGAAAACACAGGCGAACGGTTAAAAGCTTTAAAAACCCTTAACATTTTTACCGAAAAACAATACAACGATTTACACCAATGCTACTATTTTTTAATGAGTATGCGTTTAAAAAACCAAGCTAAGCAAATTATACAAGATAAAAACGTACCCGATAACTTGATAAATACCAACAACTTAACAAAAATTGAGCTGGCTACACTTAAAGAAATTTTTAAAACTATTGTTGATTTTCAAGCTGGTATAAGAATGAATTTTACTGGTAATTTGTAATTTTTTTAAATGCTGTAAATAAATAGAAATCTATTTTTAATTTTTATAGAATAAAACTTACTTCCCAAATAAACTTCTTCTATCAACTTAAAATTTTCTTATAATTTCTTATTTCCCCTCTCCTAGTTAACCCTAGCTATAATCCCTATTGTATATCGCCGTAAGCTTCTAAAATACGTTTTACTAGCTTGTGACGTACAACATCATCGCCGTTAAGGTAAATAATTTCTATTCCTTTAATATCTGCTAAAATGCGTAATGCGTTGTGTAAACCCGATTGTTGTTTGCGGGGTAAATCTATTTGGGTAACATCTCCGGTTACAATAAATTTTGCCGTTGGGCCCATGCGAGTTAAAAACATTTTTAATTGCAAATCGGTACTGTTTTGGGCTTCGTCTAAAATCACAAAACAATTATCAAGGGTACGGCCACGCATAAATGCCAAAGGCGCAATTTCAATTGTTCGGTTTTCGAGATAGGTTTTTAGCTTATCCGCAGGTATCATATCATCTAGTGCATCGTACAAGGGGCGCAAGTATGGATCTATTTTTTCTTTTAAATCTCCCGGAAGGAAACCTAAATTTTCGCCCGCCTCAACTGCTGGGCGTGTTAAAATAATACGCTTAATTTCCTTGTTTTTTAAAGCCCTTACAGCAAGAGCAACAGCTGTGTATGTTTTACCTGTACCAGCTGGGCCTATGGCAAAAAGCACATCGTTTTTTGCCATACTGGTTACCATACGGCGTTGGTTAACAGTACGAGCCCTTACCATAATACCGTTGGGGCCAAAAACAATAACTTCTGATTGTGCCAAACCTGCCGCCGAATCGGCACTTGGTGCATCGGCAGGGCTTTCTTTTTGGTTACGGTCGCCTAAAATACTTTCAACATCGTTGGTTGATAGGTTATTAAACTGGTGAAGGTGGTTTATAATTTTAGTTATTTTTTTATTAAAAATTTGCAATTCTTCTTCATCGCCTAAGGCTTTTACCTCGGTACCACGGGCTACAACTTTAAGTTTTGGAAAAGCTCGTTTTATTATTTCGTAAAATTCGTTGTTTGGCCCCCAAAGTAAAGCAGGGTTAAGGTTATCTAGGGCTATTATAATTTCGTTCAAGGCTTATATTTTTAAAATGACTAATTTTTTATGAATTAAAAATTGAATATTTGCACAAATTGGTGTACCACAAGATTAAGCATAAATATTTGATTTTTAAATGGCAATTATAACTTTAACTACCGATTTAGGCTACAAAGATTTTTACCAAGCCGCTTTAAAAGGTAGTATTTTAAAAATATTACCAAATGCAACTATTGTTGATGTTACCCACGAAATACAAGCCTTTAATATTCCTAGGGCTGCCTTTATTTTAAAAAATTGTTTCAACTACTTTCCAACTGGTACAGTACATTTAATAGGTATTGATACTGTTTATAACAAATTTCAAAAATATGTTGCTTTAAGTTACAATGGGCATTTTTTTGTTGGCTCCGACAATGGGATTTTTTCTTTAATAATTGGAGAAAAACCCGATAAAGTTGTGGAAATAAATATTTTGCAAGATTTAAAGTTTTTGCACTTCCCTTTAACCGATATTTTAGTTAAAGCGGCTTGCCATTTAGCATTGGGTGGGCAACTAAACCAAATTGGCGAACCTATTACTGGCATAAAAAAACTAATTAATTTACACCCCGGTTTAGAGGCTAACCAAATTAATGGTAGCGTCATATTTATTGATACTTTTCAAAACGTAATTACCAACATCACTAAAGATTTTTTTGCAAAAGTACAAAATGGTAGAAAATTTACGCTCTTTTTACGCAAACACGAAACCATAAGGCATTTAAGTTGGCATTATAACGAAGTACCCGAAGGCGAAAAATTATGCTTATTTGGAATAAGCAACCATTTAGAAATTGCCATAAACAAAGGTAATGCAAGCGGTTTATTGGGTTTAAAAATTAACGATAGTATTAAAATAGAGTTTGGGTAAATTATAAATGAAAAATAATTGCAAAAACTATAACAACATTCAATAAAAGCATTTGAAAAAATTGTAAATTTATTTATTCTAATTTTTATCCAACAATATGAACACTTTAACTCTCAAAAAAAATTTATTAGCAAGCATAGAACTGGCAAACCAAGAAGAACTAAAAAATATTTATGCTTTTGTTTTAAATTATTTAAAAACCAATTTGGATGATAACAATTCAGTTGATAAACTAAAAAAATCACCCTTAAATTTTACATTAAACAAAAATATACCAAATCATCTGATTAAAAGTATTGACAAAGGGACTGATGATTTTGATGCTGGAAGATTTATTTCGTTAAATGAATTTACTGAAAAGCATTTCATTAGTAAATGATTTTCGAAATTAAGTTTACGCTAGAAGCAGAATTAAGTTACGATGCAGTAACGCAACAATTAGAACAAAAATGGGGAAAAAGTATTGTATTAATTTAGAGGAAAAAATATTTAAGTACCTATCAATTATACAATTAACTCCTTATATTTTTCCGATAATATCCGAACAAAAAGAAGTTAGAAAATGTGTACTACACAAAAATTGTTCTTTGCTATATCGAATAATAGATAACAATATTGTGGTAATTTGCTTTTGGGATAATCGACAGGAGTCGATATTTACTTAACCCGTAATTATAAATGATAAATAAAACTAAATAATTAGCTTAATCATAACCCAGTTCCCTCAGTTTCTCAAATGTAATATTTGCAATTCAACAACTACCACAAAAAATAAAACCTTAGCTTCGCAAAAGGTTAAATTTAAAACGAAGAATAAATGGCCAGAAACGGACTAAACAGCAGTTCAGCACAAACACAAGAATTATCGAAAGCTAAAATCAATAAAGAAAACCTCCAAAAAATTTCGGGCTTAATTAAATACCTAAAACCTTACCGTACAAAATTTGGCATTGGTATGGTTTTTTTATTACTTTCTAGTTTAACGGGTTTAGCTTTTCCTTTTTTAATAAAAATGATGGTAGAAACTGCTCAAGGCAATTTTGCAGGTTACGGTTTGCCACAAACTGTTAACGGCATAGGTTATTTAGCTTTCGCGATTTTGTTTTTACAATCGTTTGTATCGTTTTTTAGGATACGGTTATTTGTTGAAGTTGCCGAAAAAGCTTTGGCCGATATTAGGCGAGACACTTATTTTAAGATGATTACCTTACCGATGAATTTTTTCGCCAACCGACGAGTAGGCGAATTAAATAGCCGCATATCTGCCGATTTATCGCAAATACAAGATACCATTACTACTACCCTAGCCGAAATGATACGCCAAATTATTTTACTAATTGGTGGTATAACTTTATTAATTATTGTATCGGGTAAGCTTACGCTGTTTAACCTATCAATACTGCCTTTAATTGTGGTTGCTGGTGTATTTTTTGGTAAAGCTATACGTAAAATATCACGCAGTGCACAAGATAAATTAGCCGAATCTAATACCGTGGTTGAAGAAACCCTTCAAGGCATAACCAATGTAAAAGCCTTTGTAAACGAAGCTTACGAAGCTAACCGTTACGATAAAACTTTGCGTGAGGTAGTTAAAATTGCTGTTCGTGGGGCAAACTACCGTGGGGCTTTTGCATCGTTTATTATATTTTGTTTGTTTGGTGCTATTGTGGGGGTTATTTGGTATGGCAGTTTATTGGTGCAAGCGGGCAGTTTGTCGGTTGGCGATTTATTGGCTTATGTGTTGTATTCGGTATTTGTTGGTGCGGCAATGGGAAGTTTCCCCGAATTGTATGCCAACGTTCAAAAAGCCATTGGCGCATCGGAGCGAGTTTTAGAAATTTTAGATGAAGTTAACGAACCTATCTCCATCCGTGAAAACGACAACCAAATAAAAGAAATAATTAAAGGAGATTTATCTTTTAAAAACATTCGCTTTGCCTACCCTTCTCGGCAAGAAATTACTGTTTTACACGATGTTTCTTTCGAAGCAAAAATGGGACAAAAAGTGGCTATTGTTGGCCCTTCGGGTGCCGGAAAATCTACTATAGCTGGCTTAATTTTGAAATTTTATGATGCTCAACAAGGCGAAATTTTATTCGATGGAAAACCGTCATCACATTTTTCATTAACCGATATACGAAACCAAGTTGCCATTGTACCACAAGATGTGATTTTATTTGGCGGCACAATATTAGAGAACATTGCTTACGGTAAACTCGGCGCAAGCCAACATGAAATTATAGATGCTGCTAAAAAAGCCAATGCACACCAGTTTATAAGTTCATTTCCAGAGCAGTACGAAACCATAGTAGGCGAACGTGGGGTAAAACTTTCGGGTGGCCAACGCCAACGTATTGCCATAGCAAGAGCTTTATTAAAAAACCCCGCTATTTTAATTTTAGATGAAGCCACATCATCTTTAGATTCAGAGTCGGAGCGATTGGTGCAAGAAGCCCTAGAAATTTTGATGAAAAACCGCACCTCGGTAATTATTGCTCATCGCTTATCAACCATTAGAGATGCCGATAAAATTATTGTTTTAGACCATGGCAATGTGGTAGAAAGTGGCACACACCAACAGTTGGTACAAATAGAAAATGGCTTGTATAAACATTTAAGTAGCTTGCAGTTTGAGGTTTAAAAATCTGATTTGGCAATAAAAAGCCATCTAAAATATTTAGGTACTGGCAAAAAATAAAACGTTTTTAACATCAATAAAAATGTGTAAAATATTAAAATTAATGTAATAATCCGAGTTCGATTATTAAAATATAGTATAATTTACTGTAAATCAATGATATTGACGATTTTAAAGCGTTAACGACGGTAGCGGCATCCTTTTTTTACGCCAAATCTCCCCCTTCGGGGGTCGGGGGGATATACAAATAAAAAAAGATACAGCGAACGGCGTGTTAAAACGCCCAAAACATAATCAAAACTATAATATACAATGCAATGTCGTTTACTTAAGCAAAAGTACACGATATTTTAATCAAAAATGATTTTTTTATATGCGCTTTTTGTTGTATTTTTAAGTAG
>REAS01000142.1 GCA_004294495.1 Sphingobacteriales bacterium | reverse complement strand
GAATATAGTGAAATTTTAAGGAAGAAAAAAGTCTTTAAATCATTGATTTACTGACTTTTTCTCTTCCTTTTTTATGCCGGTCTGCGGAGTTAAGGTACTGTATAAAAAATATAATTTAAAGCTACATTATACATATTGTAAATAAATACAATTTTAAAACTTTACTTCAACCCCTTGCTGCCTTTTTAAAACAGAATAAGGTAAATTTAAACTTACGGCATGTTTACTTAATTTTTCGATAATATAATCGGGATTTTTGCCGCCAATAAGCAAACGTTCTAACTCTGTGTTAGGTACATTTGTTAATATTTTATTTGCGGTTAAAACTATATAATTTATGTTGATTAAATTTGAGTTAAAATAGGGTGCTTGTTGTACTAAAAACTTTTTGTTTTGGAAAAGATAAATAACATTATTATGGGCATTAAACGGATTTATAAAATTAACATACTTTATACCGCAACTGTCTAAATATGGCTTAACAAAAAATTTATAGTTATAGTTTTTGCTATCTAAATCGGTAATTAATAAAGCATTACGGCCCTTAATTAAGGCAAAGGCTGTATTTTTTCTTAAAGTAAAAAACATAGCCTGTTTTTGTTGACTTTGTGAATAGTTTTTATAACTTATGCTTGTAATAAACACAAATACTAATACAAAAGCTATGTAAATTAAACCTTTACGCTTTTGGCTAAATGCTATTGTAGCTAAAATTATAACGGTGTAAAAACATAAAATTTGTAGCCAACTTAAATAAATTTGACTAATGTTTGCCCCGGGTATTTTATCTATAAACATTAAACCGCTGTTTGTAAAATTTATAATGTGGTTAAGCATTAAACCTAAAAAACTCATAATTGCTGTTGGCCAAGGTATTAGTAAAAATATAATACCACCGTACATAATTAAGGTTGCCGGTAGCACTACAAATAAGTTGCTAACAATAAAACATAAGGGAAACTGATGAAAATAGCTTATGCTTATTGCTGTTGTGGTTAATTGTGCAGCAATTGATACGGATATGGTGCTCCACACTAAATCAAGCAATTTATTTTCTGTAATAAATAGGTTTTTAATTTTAGGATGAAAATATATTAAACCTATTACTGCAATAAACGATAGTTGAAAGCCAACATCAACTAATGCAAATGGGTCTATCAATAAAATAATAAATGCAGATAACGCTATAATATTAAATGGGTTAACTCGGGTTGCTATTAGTTTTGCAATTAAAAAAAGGGTTATCATAATAGCAGCCCGCTCTATTGATGGGGCCATACCCGTAATTAACGAATACAACCAAACAAAAGAAATCATTAATATAGTTTTTAGCAGTTTGGTGTATTTGTTACGGTTTAAAAAACCTAAAAAAAACTCTAAAAACAAAACCACAATAGCCACATGCATACCCGATACCGATAGTATATGTATGGTACCTGTGTGCGAGTAAGCTTCAAAAATATTTCCATCTAAATCTGTACGGTATCCTAAAATAAGGGTTGATGCTACAGAACGAGCATCAATATTGGGTATGTATTTTCTAAATTTTTCTACTTGGCTTTCTTTAAATTTTAAGGCTAACTGCATAATAGCGTTGCCTTTATTACTGTCAATTTTTAGGGTTTCAAATTGGTTTATAAAACTTTGGTGATAAACTTGCCGGTTGCCTAAAAACTTTTTATAATTAAATTCGGCGGGGTTGTAAGGTGGTTCGGTAGGTTTGTATTTGGCTTTAATAATTAGCTGGTTACCGTAATGTAGGTTTAAGGTTTTGGTGGTATCAAAACGCATTGCCAATAAAATACTGCCTATTGCAGGGCTAATTTTTTGCTTATAAATTAGGGCATCGGTGCTTACTAAAAAGCGGGCAACATCGCCTTTTATTTTAGGCTCTTCGGTTAAATGAACAATTAGCGCATCGCTTTTGGAATGCGAAAAATGCAGCTTTTGGAATATCTCTTTATGTTGGTTGGTAATAATTATTGCCGATAGGCATACCAATAATTGTAGTACAATGCCTGGCAAAAACTTACGTTGATAAACTTTTTTTTGGTGATATGTAAAACTTAATACGGTTAAAGCAACACACAAAATCCCGAAAAGGTAAAACCAAATTGGGGCAGGTTGTAAATTGTAGCCTATAGAAATATGAATTCCAACAATAAAAAAAATTAGCAGCCTTAAAAAGGGAATTTCCTCTTTAAAAACCGCTATCATTAAAATTGTATTCGGGCTTGTAACTTAATTTCTGATTTTTGGTTGCCGTTTATCTCATCTAAACCCGAGCCTATGGTGGTTAAATTGCTGTATTGAGTTAAGGCGTAACGTATCCAAAAATCTACCCCTCGGCGTAAAGTGTAACGGCCATTTACATAAAACCTAATACCTTGGTTTTGGTAAGCCGGAATGGAAAAACCGTACAAAACATCGCTTTCGTAAGCGTAAATGCGGGTATCAAAGTTCTCGGTTTGAAACATAGTTAGGCGCACATTGCCCGAAAATTTAGAGCTTAAAGGACTGTAATTAACATCCTGATAGGCCATAAAACCGTAGCGTTGTTTGTCGCTTTCTTCTTTAAAAGCCATAACTTCTATACGATTGCGCAATGTAAAACTTTTGTTTACTTGGTATTGGGCTTCTAGCCTAAAATTTTGTCGCCTAACCGACTCTAAAAATCTAGTTGATGTGCTCAATGGCGAATTTTGCTCTTTATTTCTAATTCTATATCTTAAAGTAAAGCGAGCTTGTTTATTTGGGATAAAAGCAAACTGGCTAAATATGTCGTACCCGCCTGATGGCGCATCAACCAAATATTTTAACCACGGAAATCTAAAAGCATCAATATAAGTTATAAACTCGAATTTTTTGTTGGGCTTAATTTGCAAACCACTGTAAAAACCACGTTCGTTTTTGGCGGTGGTATTTTCACTAATGGCTTGATTGTAATAAGATTGGTAATCTTTTTGATAATCTCTATGAAATGCTACAAACGAAACTATTGGCGACAAACTAGAAATTAATCCGTTTACAAACGCAAAACCATAACCTAAACTGTGGGCTGCTTCGCCATAAAAATAAGTGTTTTTTATACTGTAGTTATAGTTTAAACCAACGTTGGTAAGTTGGTTTTTTGTAAAATCGTATTTGCTATACACATCGGTACCTGGTGCAAAACTTTGGCTGTAGTTAGATTGGTAGGCTGTTGCCCCGATAGAAAAACGTTTGTTTTTAAACTGCAAATTACCACCATAAACTAGCTGACTAATACGCCCTTTACCTTTAATTTCTGATTCTGTACGGTGTAAACCGCTTTGTTGTAACGATGATATTTCATCTTCTTGGGTTACGGGATTAAAAACCGCACTAGCATCAATATTTTGTTTTGATATAAAGGGAGTAAACTCAAATTTACCTGCATTAATTTGGGTGGCAAAGCCTCTAAAAAACGAAAACTCGTTTACCGATGTGTACGATCGTAAGCCTAAATCTTGTTTTGCTACCGTAAAAATATCGGCACCTTTACCAAAAGCTAAACCGCTCCACATAGTTAAACCTTGGCCAAATTGCAGTGCATAATCACCAATAACAATTTTTTTAAACGCTCTAATATCTTTAAGGTATAAACTTCCCGAGTAAAAATCTGGCCCTTTTTTTCCTGTTGTTGCCCAATATTGTTCGCCGGCATCTTTCTCAACATTTATTGATAACTGCACATTGTTGTTGTAATTAAACCTAAAACGGGTAAAAATCCTGTCGGGTGTGCCTAAATACCTAGAGTTTTTAGAGTCGGCAGGTATGTTATACCCTTTTTGCGGTTCAATACCACGT
Organism: Sphingobacteriales bacterium; assembly: GCA_004294495.1. Taxonomy (GTDB): domain Bacteria; phylum Bacteroidota; class Bacteroidia; order Sphingobacteriales; family Sphingobacteriaceae; genus Pseudopedobacter. The sequence goes on along the minus strand of REAS01000142.1, from coordinate 17,881 downwards.
TGGTAACGTACTAATAAATCGCTGGTACCACGACTAAGCATATTTTTAAGACTAAAATCCTCGAAACCTGTTGGTCGGTTTATATCGGCAAAGTACAATAGGTTTTTTATGGTTTCTAAATCTAAACTATTAATGCTTTGCAGCTCTAAAACGTTAATTAGTTTGCCGTTTTTGGCAATATGATTTAGTAAATCGTTTATTTGTACTTGGTTTAAAAAAACCAATTCACTTAATTGTGCTTTTGTTGCTTTATTAAGATTTAAAGGGCTTTTACGGTAATAGTTTAACCTATCAACCATTTCGGTATAATCAAAATCCTCGCCTAAGTTTTCGGCCACCGATTCTATAATATACTCTATAATAGCGTCACCATTTTGGCCATAATTTTTTAACGGTTTTTTATCGGCTTGGGTTTGGCTGTAGCCGATTTTTATCCCACAAATAAAAATAAAGAAAAGGGGTAAGCCAATTTTAAAATTCATAACCCAAAGATATTTGTGGTGAATAACCTAAAATTGGGTGCGAGCTTATGCCAAAATCAAACATTAAATCTTGCAACTCTAAACCAAAGCCAGCATATTGTTTAAAAGGATTCATAGAAACTCCACCACGTAGGGCAAAAGCCTTAATAACTTTATACTCTAGTCCGGTTTTAAAATCGGCTTGGCTGTCTAATATTTTCTCAAACTCGGTACTAATAATTAATTTATCCGAAAACGTGTAGCTACCCCCAAATTGTATGTGTGCGGGTATAATTTGGTCGGTATTGGTTCCAAATTTACTTGAGTTAGGGTTGGCAATATGTGCAGCTAACCAAAGATTTTTTAAGGCTTGGTATTGTACACCAACTTCAACACTAAAAGCCTGAGCATTGCCGTAATTTGTAATTTGTAGTTGATGATAATTTACACTTATAGCGGTTAAAAGTTTTGGGCTAAACGCTCTTGCTAATGTTAAACCACCTCTAGTTTCGTTATAAGCATTAACACCATAACTTTGAAATGCCGCACCTAAAACATATTTATTTACGGGTATTGCAACCCCTGCCGATTTGGTAGAAATTTCTTTAATTAAAAAACGGTTTTCGTAAGCTAACGATGCAATTGGCTTTTTTAAAGCGGCAATACCGGCTTGGTTTTTTTGCACACTCCACACATCTTGCAACGCCACACCTGCACCCCTATTGCATAATCAGATGATTAAAAGGCATAAAGCCCGTAAAAAAGATATTGAAAGGTATTATAAAAATGAAGATTCTTAAAGTATAAAAGTAGAACTAATGTAAATTTTATATAAACAAATAATTTAAAGCGAACTAATTTGTTAAACACAGAAAATTAAATCTTAAAAATAGATTTTTAGATTTAATAAAATTATTTCTGTTGATTAAGCTTAAGTAAAAGCTGCGCTATTATATTATCTTTTTCGGCAATAGCTTCGTCTTTTTCGGCAATAGCTTCGTCTTTTTCGGCAATAGCTTCGTCTTTTTCGGCAATAGCTTCGTCTTTTTCGGCAATGGCTTCGTCTTTTTCAGCTATGGCTTCATTTATTTCTGCAATAGCTTCATTTTTTAAAGTTAACGCTTTTTCAGCCTCTGTTAACTCTTTCATATATTTTAATACTTTCGATCTTAAATTACCGGTTAGGGCATCAATAGTTCTAATTCCTTCTTGTTCTATTTCTATCTCTTGTTTTTCTTTAGTGTTTGTGCCCGAGTGGTGCAAAATATCGGTAGCAATTTTAACTTCTTCAATATCAACAATGTGGTTAAATTCTTTAATTATTTTTTTATCATCAACAAAATTTGTTTGTTCAAAAATACTTAACAGTTTATCAAGCCTAGTTTGGTATCGCCCAGTAATGCGCTCTACCTGTACAATATAGCTATCGTGAGTCAGTTTTTCTACAAATTCACTCTTAGTTTCGATAATATTTTTGGTAATTAAATCTTTATAATATCTTTCTACTTTTAAACATGGCGAAAGTATTTCGGGCAGTTTAAAACCTAAAATATATATGGTGGTTAAGGGTAAAGCTACTTTTTCGTGGTTTATAAGGTCTTCTTTCTTGTATTGCTCGGCTAAATAATTTCTAAAACGCATTAAATCAATTTCATTATTTGCTTTCTGAATCTCTATTAATACTTTTTTAAATTCTCCAGTTTCTGTTTTAATAGTAGCCACAAAATCTAACCGGTACACCCTAATTGATAATCTTTCTATCATTCGACTTTCTATGGCTTTTATAGTATTTGGATCGTCGTAATCTATTTGGCCTTGGTAGGTGTATTCTTGTGGTTTTAGCTCCACTGTTTCAATATTTTGCTCTAAAAGTGTACTAATAAAAAATTTAGCCACTTTTTCGTTTTCCATTAAACGTTTAAATACTACGTCGTATATTGGGTTTGCAATTACCATTGTTTGTTATTTAATGTGTTGTAAACTTACAAATTAATATTGAAGTGCGGATTAAAATACCTATTTTCTTGGCATATTTTGTGTAACATTTGTTAAAACATTAGTAGCAAAAACAAGTTGTTTTAATAATTTATATTACTACTATTGATTTTCTAAATTGATTACTAAATTTATTTATTTTTAAGGCAAGTCACAAACGTTAAGTAATTTTGGTTAAACCGATGGAAGAAAAAACACCTATTTACGAAGTGCTTTTAATTGGCGACTCGGGTAATATAAAACGAAACCAGCCCGACGAGTTGTTAGATATGATGACTAATAATTTGCCAGTTACTCATCCATCGGCAGTCATTTTTTTGGGCGATAATGTTTACCCTATTGGTTTACCCGACGAAAAATCAAAAAAAAGAGCCGATGCCGAGTTAGTGCTAAACAAGCATTACGAAGCTTTAAAAGATTATAATGGTAAAGTTATTTTTATATCGGGCAACCACGATTGGAACAAGGGTAAACCCGATGGGTTTGATTACGTAATCAGACAAGAAAAATACTTAGAAAAACTATTCGACCAAAAAAATATTTTGCTTCCGGCTAACGGTTGCCCCGGTCCAAAAGAAATTAACATTAACCCACAACTTACTATTGTAGCCATAAATACACAGTGGTGGTTGCAAACGGGCTACCGCCCCATAGGCCAAAACCAAGGTTGCGGGGTTGAGACCGAAGCTGAGTTTTTTGTGAAACTTGCCGCCATTTTAGAAAAAAATAAGGATAAACGAGTGTTAGTTATAGGCCATTATCCTATTTATAGCGAATCTCTTCACGGCGGAAAATACACCTTACAACACCATTTGTTTCCGCTAACTATTTATAAAAAAAGTGCTTTTTTACCTTTGCCTTTGGTAGGGAGTATGTTACCCATTTATCGCAAGTATTTTGGGGCAAAAGAAGATATATCGCATCCTAATTTTAGAAAATTACGCACAAAATTAAAAGCCATTTTTAGAAAACACAATAACTTAATTTATGCCTGTGGCCACGAACATAATTTGCAGTATATAAAAAAATACGAAAATCATTACATTGTAAGTGGTGCGGCATCAAAATCAACTTACGTGCTGCATGGCAAATACTCTAAATTTGGCTTGGCAGCAAAAGGTTTTTTTAAATTAAAATTTTACGATGATTTATCGGTAAAAGCCGAAGTGCTTATTGTTGATGAAAACAACCCCACAGGCGAGCTAGTTTACGAAACGTGGATTTTTGATAGCACTGGGCACAATAATTTGTAGGGCATTTTTTTGAATTTCTACATTAATTTCTTTAAGCTTACCTAACACCTCGCCATCATACTGCAAAGTGGTTTTATTTTTACACCTAATTACAGCCTTTTTGCATTGCAAAACTTCAAAATATTGCGAATATTTTAACCGATTTCTGAACATTTGCAAGGCAATGTTAAACACCATTATTTTAGGGAAAGGTTTCACAATGCAAATTTCAAATAAACCGTCGTCTAAAAAACCATCGGGGTTTATAACTGCACCTGTGCCGTATTTTGTGGCATTTGCAAACGTTATTGATACCGCTTTTACCGTTCTAATAGTATTCCCATTTAAAGTTATGGTAAACTTTTTATAGCCCAAAAACAAAATTTCGGATAGTAAATGTTTAGCGTACGATAACATACCTCGAGTTTTGCCAGTTTGAAAACGGTAAACAATTCGGGCATTTAAACCCACATCTGCAAGGTGTAGTACATCATTACCGTTTACTAAAAGCATATCTAAATTTTTTATTATACCCTTATCGGGATTTAGTAAGTTTAAACAATCGGTAATACTTAAGGGCATATTAAGTTCTTTAGCCATCCCATTTGCCGAACCATAAGGCACAATCAACAACTTAATATCTGTAAATTTTATTACCGATGCTACCATATTTATAGTACCATCGCCACCTATGGCAACCACCACATTGGGCATAAAATTTTTAAGGCTTTCGCCGATGCCTTTTACAGGATTATCATCAATAACATAAATGGAATGTGGGTAGTTGTTTTGTTTGGCGTTTTGGTTAATTGTAGCCTCTAAATCAGTTAATTGATTACTGCCAGCTTTATGGTTTATTATAAAAAGAGTTTTTTTTGAGCTAATGGGCATATTTTCAAGGTAGGAGTGTTCTGTTAAGAAGTTAATTTATAATCTAATTTTTACATCTCCTTCACCAAATCCAACATAAAAGCTTTCATTTTTTCTAACGATGCAATCACTCTTAAATTTTCTTTTGCCCCATCGCTATTATTTTTTAAAAATTCTTTTGCGCCTTGTAAAGTGTAGCCTTTGTTTTTTATTAAATCGAAAATGATTTTTAGATTTTCAACATCCTCGGGTTTAAATAAGCGGTTACCTTTGGCATTAAGTTTGGGGCTTAAAATATCAAATTCTTTTTCATAAAAACGAATCATAGATGTATTTACTTCAAACATTTGGGCAACTTGGCCAATGGTGTAATACAGTTTGTTTACTTCTTTTTCTTGGTAAGGCATATCCCGTTTTTTTGCTAAAAGTAAATGTATAAATATAATGCCATTTTTAGAATATTAGCTTCGAGTATTACACACTGCTTGGTTAATATTTTATACTTATCAAGATATAATAGGTTTTTAAATAATCGTAAACTAAAATCATACCTAATGAAAAAATCAACAATTTACATAGCATGGTTCGTAATCATTTTAATGGCTTGCAACAGTCAAACAAAAAGTAATACAGCATCGCAAAATGCTACAACATTAAATGAACCAACCACAAACTGTTACACCTACTTAAAAGATAGTAATCAAGTTAGTTTAAAAATTACAGTTATAGAAAATAAGGTAAAAGGCGATTTAACTTATAATTATTTTCAAAAAGATAAAAATACTGGAACTATTGAAGGAGAAATGAGAGGTGATACTTTATTTGCCGATTATAAATTCGAATCGGAAGGGTTAAATTCTGTTAGAGAAGTTGCCTTTTTAAAAATGGGGAACAAATTATTTGAAGGTTATGGTGAGGTTTTAGAAAAATCGGGCAAAATGGTTTTTAAAAACCGGACTGCACTAAACTTCGATAATAAAATGCCACTAATAAAAACCGATTGTAAAACAGTAATTATAAATTAAACCCAGTAAGTTGGAAAATAAATCCATTTTCAAATTATATGTTTTGTAAAATATTTTCTAAAATGTTATCCATTCAAAACCAATAGCATTATAATAAATTTTGTGAAAAATTCATCCCACCAAAATATATTTGTTATTAATTTAATCCAATCCAAACGCCAGCCTCATCCACTTTTATTGGGTAGGTTTTTATGGCACATTCATCGCCGCTAAGGCACTCGCCAGTAAGCAACGAAAAAGTTTTTTTATGAAATGGGCAAGCTACTTTTGGTTCGCAAGCATCGCCAACACTACCTATCATCCCTCGCGATAAAGCCATTTGTTGCTTATGCGGACAAAGATTTTGTGTAGCGTACCATTCGCCACGACGGGTAAAATTAAATACCGCAACTTGTTCGTCGCCAACTTTTACGCAGCCACCACCGTTTTCAGGTATATCGGTGGTGTTGCAAACTAAAATCCATTGTGTTTGTGTCATATTTTTTGGCCTCGGGCTTTCGGGCTTCGGGCTACGGGCTTCCTGTTTATTTTGTTAATTGCTTCGGGTTTTCAGGCTTTTTTAATGCTTCTGGCTATCGGGCTTCTTTAATGCTTCGGGCTGTAAGGCTTCGGGCAATGGGCTTCTTGTTTGTTGTATTAGTTGCTTCGGGCTTCCTATTTAATTTTTTAACAATTGTTTATATTGTGGTAATGCGTCCGAGGATCGTGGCTCGAAAGCCCGCTGCTCGAAAGCTCGTGGCCCGTAGCTATCTTACCACGCCGCTGCTTGTTTTTGCTCTCTTAAAGGCTCAAACTTTATGCTTGGGTCTTTTTCATCAGGTGCGTTTACAAAATGGTTAAATTTCTTTTTTAAGTTTTGGTTATCAACCACTTCTTTCCATTCGCAAGTGTAATGCGTAATTAGTTCGGCTATTTCTTCTTCTAAGCTTTCGCAGATACCTAAACTATCGTTTACAATTACGTTTTTTAAGTAACTCATACCGCCATCCATTTTGTTTAACCAAGTTGCGGTACGGGTAAGGGTATCGGCAGTTTTAATGTAAAACATTAAAAATCTATCTAAATATTGTATGCAGGTTGCTTCATCAATATCTGTAGCTAAAAGTTGTGCGTGTTGTGGTTTGCTGCCACCATTACCACATATATATAAATTCCAACCTTTTTCGGTGGCTATTAAACCAAAATCTTTGGCTTGCGCTTCGGCACATTCACGCACACAACCACTTACGCCGCCTTTTAATTTATGCGGAGAACGTAACCCCTTGTATCTATTTTCTATTTCAATAGCAAAAGAAACGCTATCGTGTAAACCAAACCTACACCAAGTACTACCCACACAGCTTTTTACGGTACGTAACGATTTACCGTAAGCGTGGCCACTTTCAAAACCGGCATCAATTAGTTTTTCCCAAATTGCTGGTAAATCCATTACGTGGGCACCAAACAAATCTATCCGTTGGCCGCCAGTAATTTTGGTATATAGGTTATATTCTTTGGCAACTTGGCCAATTACAATTAGTTTATCGGCAGTAATTTCGCCACCGGGTATGCGTGGCACAACCGAGTAAGTGCCGCCTTTTTGTATGTTGGCTAAATACCTATCGTTACTGTCTTGTATAGTATCTTGTTTTAAAATAACTTCGTTCCATAAGCCAGCTAACATACTGGCAATAGGTGGTTTACAGCTTTCGCAACCATCTCCCTTACCAAAAGTATCTAAAACTTGGTCGTAAGTTTTAATTTTATTTATGCGTATTAAATCCAATAATTCTTGTCGCGAATAATCAAAATGTTCGCAAATTACGTTTTTAATATATTTGCCGTTTTCTTTTAGCGTACCGTTAATAATATCTTTTACCATTGGTATGCAACCGCCACACCCTGTACCTGCTTTGGTACATTTTTTCATCCCATCAATGGTGGTAATATCTTGATCCATGACAGCACTACAAATATCACCTTTTGTAACTGACTCACAGCTACAAACTAGGGCTTCATCGGGCAAGTTCATTACGCCTGCACCATCGGCAGCAGCCCCACCTCGGCTACCTAAAATTAAATCTTCGGGATTTGGTGGCAATACAATTTTGTTGTTAACGGTTTGTAAAAGCATACTGTAGGCTTCGGCATCGCCAATTAAAATGCCACCTAAAAGTTGCTGCCCATCGTTAGTTATGTTTATGCGTTTGTAAATTCCTTTGTGGGTATCTTCAAAAATTATGGTGCGGCAATTGGGTTCGGTTATAAAAGCATCTCCAAAACTAGCTACATCAACACCAATAAGTTTTAGTTTGGTGCTCATATCAAAACCATTAAATTGCTTGTTACCGTTACAAAGATTGTTGGCAACTACCTCGGCCATTTCGTAACCAGGGGCAATTAGGCCGTAAATCATTTGGTCGTAAAGGGCACATTCGCCTATGGCAAAAATATTAGGATCGCTGGTTTGCATTTGCTCGTTTACGGCAATACCGCCACGTGTACCTACTTCTAAACCGCAAAGTTTTGCCAGTTCATCTCTGGGTCGAATACCTGCCGAAATTACCAACATATCTAGCGGTAACTCTGTATCGTCGTTAAATTTTAGAGATTCAATTTTATGCTCGCCAGCTATACAACTTGTACTTTTATTTAAGTGAACGGTTAGGCCAAAAGTGGCTAGTTTTGATTGCAGTATAGCACTTCCAGCACTATCTATTTGCCTTGGCATAAGGCGTGGGGCAAACTCTACCACGTGGGTTTCTTGTATGCCTAAATCTATTAATGCTTTTGCGGCTTCGAGGCCTAATAAACCACCACCCATTATGGCTCCCGATTTGGATTTTGCAGCCCAAGCTTTCATTAAATCTAAATCTTCAATAGTGCGGTAAACAAAAACACCTTCTTTTTCAACTCCGGGTAAATCGGGCACAAAAGCCGATGAACCAGTTGCCATAATCAAAAAATCGTATTTTAAAGAAATGCCTTTTTGGGAGTGTATGGTTTTTTCGACTCTATTAATTTCTTTAATTGGGTCGCCAAGGTGCAGTAAAATGTCGTTTTCGGCGTACCATTCGGCGGTACTCATAGATAAGTCTTCGGCAGTTTTACCTGCAAAATATTCGCTAAGGTGTACACGGTCGTAAGCTCTGCGGGGTTCTTCACCAAAAACTATGATTTCGAATTCTGATGATTTTGCTCTAAGTTTCTCGCAAAACTTGTAACCTACCATACCGTTTCCCACAACAATTACAACTGGTTTTAACATATCTAATTTTTTAATAGTACAATTATTACTAAATGTTTAACATTCGAGAAACAATTATACGAAAATTAGTATGTAAACAGTGAAATTATGTGATTGAAATCATATAATTAAATGATTTTTGTAAAATTTATAAAATAAAACCTTAAATAAATCATAAAACAAATAAAAATTAGTAAAAGAAATACAATTATTACAACAATTTTAATTTGTTCAAGGTGTTTTTATCCCAATTGAGTCCATTTTTTAAAGAAAAGCATTTAGTGGCATCCATTTCTTTACAAAATTCTACGGCTTTTTTACTTCTTAATCCCTTTTCACAATAAAAAATATAAAAATTATCGGGATCAAACGAAAATTTTTCTGTTTTTAAAAATGTTTCTAAGGGGCTATGTTGTCCACCAATGTTAAATGAGTTACGTTCGGCTAAACTGCGAACATCAATAAATACCACCTTTTGTTTTTTAGCCTTTTCTATAATTTGGAGCGGTGTTAATTCGCTTGTAGCAGATTTTAACTCTAAGCTATTAGTGATTTTTAATTGGTTTTCAGTATTTTTAGAATATGTAAATTTAGTAATTGTTGCCGCTAAAGCATCCACACAAAACAGTTTATTGCTTGCAACATCGGCATTTTCTAGGATAATTTTAACCACTTCGCCCGCCATAAAATTTCCAATTAGGTTGGTTATTATATTGTAAGCCCCAATATCGGCACAGCTTTGTATAGCATTTTGACTATCCATTTTTGGGAACAAACAACGCAACGTTGCCGAGCCTTTGTAGTTAAAAACGGTAAAATGCCCTTCGGTTTGGTGTATAGCACCGTAAACCAAAGGTTTGTTTAAAGTTACACAGGCATCGTTTATAAGGTAACGGGTTTCAAAGTTATCGCTAGCGTCAACAATTATTTGGTAGGGTTTTATAAGTTCTATCAGGTTTTGTTCATCAACAAAAGCAGCAATATCTACCATATTTATAAATGGGTTTAGCTTACGCAGATGATTTGCTGCCGTTTGTGCTTTGGGTTTTCCTATATCACTAAAACTATATAATTGCTGGCGGTGTAGGTTGCTTAAAGATATAGAATCGAAATCGGCAACAGCCAAATTACCCACACCAGCACCTGCCAAAGCCTGTAAACAGGGGCAACCTAAACCGCCAGCGCCAATAACTAAAACTTTGGCAGCGTTAATTTTTTGTTGACCATTTTGGGCAATAAAGGCTAGCTTTTGATGGCTTTGGTTGTATGAACTCACGGTAATTAAAATTTTATATTTTTAATATAATTACAATTTTAAGTTAATTTTTGTAAAAAAACCGAGAATTCCTTTTATGTTTATACTTAATAAAATGAGCGAAAAAGAAATTATACCCCAATTGTACGTAGTGGGAGCCGGTCCCGGCGACCCAGAATTAATAACCGTAAAGGCCTACAAAATTTTACAAAAAGCAGATGTTGTATTGTACGATAATTTAGCCAATAAAGAATTATTAAATCTTTGTCAGCCCTATTGCGAGCATATTTATGTAGGCAAGCAGCCTTATGGCGAGTACACACCACAAGAAAAAATACAGGAGTTAATAAAAGAAAAAGCCTTTGAAAAAGGGTTGGTAGTACGCTTAAAAGGTGGCGACCCTTTTATTTTTGGCCGTGGCTTTGAAGAGATTTTATACGCCCGCCAACACGGTATTGCCACGCATTTTATACCGGGTATTAGCAGTATGCAAGCAATAGGTTTTTACGATATTCCGCTTACACACAGGGCAGTTAGCGAAAGTGTGTGGATTGTTACGGGTACTAAAAAAGATGGTACATTATCTAACGATTTAAAACTGGCTATGCAAAGTAATGCCACGGTGGTAATTTATATGGGGATGAAAAAAATGGCCGAAATTGCCGCCACTTACGTTGAAGCTGGCCGAGGCGATACGCCAGCGGCAATAATACAACACGCATCGTTACCGCATAGTAAAAATGTAAAAGGGAAAGTAAAAGATTTGTTGGCATTGGCCGAAAGTAAACAAATTACTTACCCAGCGTTGATAGTGATTGGGAATGTGGTGGGGTTGGGGTTTTAAAGTAAAAATTCAAAATTAAAAACCCCTTTTTAATGGGTTAACGTTTGATGAATGCCATGCTTTGAAAAAAAACTATTGGCATTATTATGAGAATAATTATGTGTTTCAAAACACTGTTTCAAAAATGGTTTGTTTTATTTGCTCGAAATAAGGCATTTTTACAGATGATACTTTTGATAGTACTTCATTAATTGTATAAGATTGCAACAGTTGGCATTTTACATAAGACACTTTTAGCAACGGTTTTGATAACATTTCATTAGAAAGTTCGAAGGTAAATTCGTCGTTGTAATTTTTTGAGGAAATCATAACGGCATAAAAAATGTCCTCGGCATCTAAAACATTTTGATTTGAAACCACCAATGCAGGGTGCGTTTTAAAAACACCATTTGGTAACTCAAAGTTTAGCGTTACAATATCCGCTTGATTAACACGCATTATAGATATTTAGCTATTGCTTTGTTTTTGTTTTTAACGATTGCAGCTTTCAAATCCTCGTGTTCTTGCAATGCTATTATCAATTGCTTGTGCTTAGTTATAGGGGAAACTTTTTTTATAAAACTCATTGACAAAAGCATGTCTCTTATTTCTCTAGCTTTGCCGGGCGATTCTATTTCTATTAGCAATGTTTCCATTTGTTCTTAATTTTTAACGCAAAATAGCGATTTGTTTTGAGATATTATAGGTATAAATTGATGAATAAAAATAAATTAATAGGGTGTTTTTTTTTATTTGAAGCGAAAAATAATTTGGTAAACATAGTACAAAAAACTTTATAGGTTTATTATGCTAGGGCTAAATAGCATAAAAAACCACCCTGCTTAAATGAATAAACAGGGTGGTTTTTAATTTATTACAGTAGATTTTTAAATTTAATCTTTACTTCCAATTGCTTATTTAAGGAAAATACTTTATCAATTTTAGATTTATCTATAAATCCACCTCCCTCTTCTTCAAGTTCTATTAATGCTTTATTAAGTTTTATTGTTAATTCTAAAATTTCTATGTCAAGGTTATCTACGCTCATTTTGATTGTTTTAAAGTGTTGGAAAGTGTGTTTTACTGATTATTAGATTAATCCTAATTTACGCTACCTAAAATAACATTTGAATAGTTTGTGTCGTCAACATATTCATTATCAAAATCTAAAACTTTCTTAAATCCTGTACCATCTAAGGAACAAGAATATATTGCTCTTTTACGATAATTTGTTTTAGACTCTGCCATAAATACAATTGTTTTACCATTTTGGGTTAAATGAGCATCATAAAAGCCTAAATCACTAGGTATATTAACAGGAACTTTACGTGGATTTGTACCATCAATATTTGCTATCCAAATCTCTTTTTCTTTTTGAGCCATACCGGCTGGCCTTATAAAACTTTTAGCAAACACCATAAGTTGATTTACCGTTTCAGCACCTGCTGGTTCTTGTGCTGCAGTAACTTCTTTTTTACAAGAAATTTGAAACAGGAGTATCGAAACCGAAAATAAGGTTAACGCAATGGAACCTAGTAATAATTTTTTCATTTTCTAAGATTTTTTAGTGTTTTTAAATTTTTGTTATCACATCAAAACTATAAAATTATAATGACATATTCGTAATTATAATTACAAAATGTAATCTTCAAATTGATCTCTGTTAAAATGGGACAGATTAGAGATGAAATATTGCTTAAAAAAATTGCGATGCGGCTAAAAGAGCTTCGCGAAAAAGCAAATTTATCTCAAGAAGAACTCATTAATGAAACCAACATACACATAGGCCGTTTAGAAACAGGCAAAAATAATTTAACCGTAAGTACCCTTAAAAAACTCTGTGTGTTTTTTAACATTAAGCTAAAAGATTTTTTTGAAGGTATTGATTAACTAAGTACACCTTAGTGAGATATACAGCGCATTAGGGTTTCTGTCATTAATCTAAAAAAGCCATATTTTAATAGTTTGGGATTCCTCTAGCACCTTATAAAACAGTGTTTTGTGTAATATTTCACATCAGATAGTAGAAATTTTTTTTGTTGGATTTAAATAAATAAAAATGTTTACAAATTGGTTTTATAAGTTTTCGGTCTTGATGATAAACTTATCAAAAATGGTAACTTAAATTAAACATTTTCACGTTTTTAAGACTAAAGGGCACATATTGGTTTTTAAAAGATGGCTTTGAAGAGATTTTATACGCCCGCCAACACGGTATTGCCACCCATTTTATACCCGGGAATTAGTAGTATGCAAGCAATAGGTTTTTACGATATTCCGCTTACAAACAGGGCAGTTAGCGAAAGTGTGTGGATTGTTACGGGTACTAAAAAAGACGGTACTTTATCTAACGATTTAAAACTAGCTAAGCAAAGTAATGCCACTGTGGTTATTTATATGGGGATGAAAAAAATGGCCGAAATTGCTGCCACTTATATTGAAGCTGGCCGAGGAGATACTCCTGCAGCTATAATACAACATGCATCGTTACCGCATAGTAAAAATGCAAAAGGTAAAGTAAAAGTTTGTTTGCTTTGGCCGAAAGTAAACAAATTACTTACCCAGCGTTAATTGTGATTGGGAATGTGGTGGGGTTGGATATGATATTTAAAGCTAAATTATAAAAGCTTATCTGGAAATCTTACTTACTAAAAATATTATTTTAGTTGTTTTATTAGAAAAGCTATTTTAAAGAATTAAGAAATTTATTAGCGGTGTTTAAATGTGCTTGTTGTTTTTCAATGGCCATTTTATCGAAACTTCTAACAAGCATTCCCAACCTTGGGTTTTGTAAAAAAAATGTACGCTGTGTATGCATAAATCTCCAAAATAAACCATCCCAAATAGTTTGCCAGTCGCCTTTTGGGTAATTGCTCATTTTCATAATGTAGTTACTACCACTAATGTAGGGTTTGGTTGCCATTAAACCGCCATCGGCAAATTGGCTCATACCATAAACATTGGGTACCATAACCCAATCATACGCATCAATAAATAATTCCATAAACCAACGGTAAACTTCGTTTGGGTCAAATTCGCACAATAGCATAAAGTTGCCAATAACCATTAAACGCTCAATATGATGGCAATAGCCTGTTTCTAACACTTTTTTTATGGTATCATCAATGGGTGTAATTCCCGTTGTGCCGTTCCAAAAACTTGCAGGTATTTTTCTAGTAAAATTCCAATAGTTTTTTGTTCGTTCTTGGATGCCCTTGAGTTGATAAACCGCTCTAATAAACTCTCGCCAGCCAATAATTTGGCGTATAAATCCTTCTAAAGAATTTAGTGGAATTTCGTTGTTGCTAGCAAAATCCAAGGCTTCCTCAATAATAAATTGAGGTGTTAGTAAACCAGTATTTAACATAGGCGTTAAAACACTGTGGTGCAAAAACACTTCGTTACTAACTATGGCATCTTCGTAGGCACCAAAGTCTAAAAATCTTGTTTTAAAAAATTCATTCAACCATAATTTACTTTCGGTAAAGGTTGTGGGGTAAATAAAATCAGTGTTTAGTTTTCCGTAATTATTGGCAAAATATTTTTGAGTATAAATAATTGCTTCTTCAAAATATACATTGGGTTTTAAAAAATTTGTTTTTGGAGGTGTTTTTCCTTTAGGATATTTCAATCTGTTTTCATCGTCGAAAGTCCATTTTTCGCCAATTGGTTTTTTATCAGCATCAACTAAAATGTTTCTGGATTGTCTTTGGTGCTTGTAAAATTCCGTTTGAAACATCCTTTTTTTGTCCGAGAAATAATCATTTATTTGGGCATCCGAATTTAGAAATAATGGAGAGGTGTTTTTTATAATTTCTATATTTTGAGTATTACAAACTGAGTTTATTCGTTTTTCGAGCCAATAATCTGTAGTATCTATATATTCAATTTTCTCAACGCCGTTAGTTTTTAAATGTGGAATTAAATTTCTTACATCAGCTAAGTCGGTAAAGGCATCAACATAAACTACCTTAATACTTTTTGATTGTAAAAAGTTTTCATAAAACTTCATACTACTTCTATGAAATGCGATTTTAAGTTTATGAAAGTTATATTGCTTAAAATAAAGCCATTCTTCGACCAAATAAATAGTATTGCAATTAGTTATAAGTATGTTTTGCTCAAACAATTGGTGTGGAAATATAATTCCTGTATGGTTCATGTTTTTGGGTTATGCGGATTTAATTTATGAAACACAATTTAGTGCTTAAAGTTTAAAACTGATTGTAAGTGTTAAATTTTAAGAATTTTTAAACAAATAGGTAATAAAATTAAATAAAGATTCGGCTCTTCGCCAAAAACTGTGGATGGACTTTTAATAATGGGATTTATTTACATTGAACAGGTGTGCGATTGGGGTCGGCCTAGCTATTATTTGGATAGGAAAGCCAATAAATTTTTTGCAGAAACTAACATAAAGTACTAACCAAGCAATTCGCAGCAGCCTTGATTTTTTGTTTATTTTTCATCAAGGAAAAAGAAAAAATAAATGCCTATTATTTTTAATGAAATTATTAATCCACACATTATGGCGAAGAGCCAAAGATTTTTAGCTTTATATGGCTTGTTTTTTGTTGAATATTAAAATTGTAATTGATAATTCAAATTCATCATAAACTAAATATTAAATGGCAAGTACATTTTCGGATATTATTGGTAACGACACTCCAACATTGGTAGATTTTTATGCTGAATGGTGTGGCCCTTGTAAAACTATGAAACCTGTTTTAGAGGATTTAAAAAAGCAAATCGGCGATAAATTAACCATTTTAAAAATAGATATTGATAAAAGTCCAAAAGCTGCATCGGCATATAATATACAAAGTGTGCCAACGCTTATCTTGTTTAAAAACGGACAAATAAAATGGCGACAAGCAGGTGTGCTCACTGCAAACCAACTGCTGCAAATTGTAAGTTCGGTGTAATAGATTAGCAAACTTCTTTTAATCAACACATTGCTTTGTTTTAGTTACGATTTCATGGAATTATTTAAACTAACAACTCAAAATAAGACACACAAAACTTACTCCTTTACAAAAACTATTTTTAAACTTGCATGATTGGGCTACACCACCCTCTACACCACAACCTGAATAAGCAACGTTATTTGCTGTTGAATTCCATATCATTGTATTTGAATTTGGCAGTAAAGATTTTATTTTACTAAACCCTGCTATCTTCATTGGCGATAAATCTATGGTGTAGTTATCACTTTCCTTTATTTGCAGAAAAGGTATAATGTTATTGGTTACACTTACTACATTAGAAAATCTTATATAGCCATATTTTAATAGTTTGGGTTTCCTCTAGCACCTTATAAAACAGTGTTTTGTGTAATATTTCACATCATATAGTAGAAAATTTTTTGTAGGCTTCGAATAAATCGAACCGTGTACCTTCTTTTACCAATTCACGGTTAAACTAATCCATACGCGTTCGGTAAGTTTTTAATCTATTACGTTTTAACTAAAACGGATACCCAATAGCCAAATTAAAGACCAAATTCTCGGACCGCCAATTGGGGTTGCCGAAATCAATTGCATTAAAAACCCAACGTTGGCCTTTTGGTAAATATGGCCTACGGATGGGGAAGGCCAAATCGGTTCGAAGCACTAAAAAAGATAAATCGAAACGTAAACCTGCACCTACACCAGCTCCCAATTCGCTCATAAATTGTTTTGATATTTGTGCGCCAGGTTTTAAAGGGTTATCGTTTAATAACCAAATATTTCCCGCGTCAACAAATAAGGCACCTCGCACTATGCTAAATAATTTTGCTCGGTATTCTGTATTTAGTTCTAATTTTAAATCTCCAGATTGATCGGGTAAAAACGAATTTGGATTTGAAGGAGAAAAGTAACTGCCTGGCCCAATAGATCTTGCCCTAAAAGCTCTAATACTATTGGTACCACCAATAAAAAACTGACGTATAAATGGTAAAACATCTGAATTGCCGTACGGAATACCTGCACCTACTATAACACGACTAGCAATTTGTGCATTGTCGCTCAGTTTTAAATAATGCCTAAAATCGCTTTCTGTTTTTGCAAATTGGCTAAAGTTAACATCAAAAATTTGCTGCTGTTTGCCATTTTTAATATTTGCACCAGTAATTAAACCTGCTAAATTGCCCGATAAATCTACCGAACCTTTGTAGTAAAAAGTGTGCGTTTTTTGAGTTTCGGTGGTGTAGGTAAAGGAATAGGTAGGGCCAAAAATTAATTGCTTTTCTATTACTCTACCTAAAGTTGGGTTTTGTTCAACTTGTTGATCGTATAATTTAGATACGTTAAAGGAGTTTACGTAATTAATTTCGGTTAGATTTAAGGTATGTTCTTTACGCACATTTTCTTTCCAAATATAGCCGAAAGATGTTTTAAACGAGTTTAATGAGTATAAGTTGGTACGGTTTTGAAACTCATAACCTAACGTTAATTTTGTTTTGGGTACAAAAGCGCTTGTTGAGTTTACCTTAAAGGGCACAATAAAGCGTGGCCAAATTAAATTGGCTTCGCTACCTAAACGATAAACATTAAAGCCTTGGTTTTGGCCAGATACTTGAACTTCTAAACCCCCAAAAACAGAAATGGTAAGTAATTCGGCTCCTCTAAAAGTATTGCGGTTGCTCCAATTTAAATTAAGTTCGGTACCTGTGTAATTTGCCGAATTTGTTTTACCAAGTAACTCTAACCGCAGCGATTTTCGGGGAAGTGGTGTTAAATAGTAATTTGCATCTAAGGCATTTTTTAAACTATCCGATACCGTAAACGTATTTTTTACAAATTTAAAAGTTCCCAAATTTACCAGTCTATTTAATGATAAATTATGGTTGGTGCGGTTGTAAATATCTCCTTTACGGAAAAATAACGCCCTATCAAAAATATGAGGTTTAAACCCAGGGCTAACGCATTTAAAAAAGCCCTAAAACCAACTCTCTAAAATCGTCGTTTAAGCAAGCAGACTCTCTTTTTTTGGGTTTAGTCAATACCACATC
>REAS01000033.1 GCA_004294495.1 Sphingobacteriales bacterium | reverse complement strand
AATAAATAAAATATCTATCAGAAGAAAAAAACTAAAAGCTAGTTGCAACTTAGAATACAGGGAGTTAATGATGGTAGTTTAAAAGCGGTTGCCCTGAATTTTAGAGCGTTAACGATTGTAGCGGCATCCTTTTTATAAATTGCGGTTTGCCAAAGCCAAACCGCAATTTATAAAAAGATATAGCGTAAAGCGTGTTTAAACGCCCAAATCATACTTAAACCTAAATAATCACTTTAGTTTAGCTTAAGCAAATATTCAACATATCAAGTTATTCTACACAAAATCTGCCAACCTGTCATTCGTAAAATAATCATTTTTACCTGTTTTTAACCTATTTGCTGTCATTAAATTTTATTTGGCATACAATTATTGCTTGGCACAAGGCTTGTTAAGCAAGGTTAACGAATATAAATATTAATTAAATATATACATTATGTCAAAGATTATTGGTATCGATTTAGGAACAACCAACTCATGCGTTTCTGTAATGGAAGGTAACGAGCCTGTGGTTATTGCCAACAGCGAAGGAAAACGTACAACCCCTTCTATTGTTGCTTTTGTTGAAGGTGGCGAACGTAAAGTTGGTGACCCAGCAAAACGCCAAGCAATTACAAACCCTACAAAAACGATTTATTCTATTAAACGTTTTATGGGAAACAACTTTAACGAAGTTGCAAAAGAACTTAGCCGTGTACCTTACAAAGTTGTAAAAGGCGATAACAACACGCCACGTGTTGAAATTGACGATAGAAAATATACACCTCAAGAGCTTTCGGCAATGATTCTTCAAAAAATGAAGAAAACTGCCGAAGATTATTTAGGTCAAGAAGTTTACGAAGCTGTTATTACTGTTCCTGCTTACTTTAACGATGCACAACGCCAAGCAACCAAAGAAGCTGGCGAAATTGCTGGTTTAAAAGTTCGTAGAATTATTAACGAACCTACTGCTGCTGCGTTGGCTTATGGCTTAGACAAAACATCAAAAGACATGAAAATTGTTGTTTTTGATTGTGGTGGTGGTACACATGACGTTTCGGTTTTAGAACTTGGCGATGGTGTGTTTGAAGTTAAAGCTACTGATGGCGATACGCATTTAGGTGGTGATGATTTTGACCAAGTAATTATTGACTGGTTAGCTACTGAGTTTAAAACTGAGTTTGGTATGGATTTAGTAAAAGACCCAATGGCTTTACAGCGCTTAAAAGAAGCTGCCGAAAAAGCTAAAATTGAGCTTTCTAACACAACTTCAACCGAAATTAATTTACCTTACATTACTGCCGATGCTACGGGTCCAAAGCATTTGGTACGTAACTTATCAAAAGCGAAATTTGAGGCTTTAGCTGCCGATTTAATTAACCGTACTATTGCACCTTGTAAATCAGCTTTGAAAAATGCAGGTTTATCAACTAGCGATATCGATGAAATTATTTTAGTAGGTGGTAGTACTCGTATACCAGCTATACAAGAAGCGGTAGAAAAATTCTTTGGCAAAGCACCATCAAAAGGTGTAAACCCCGATGAAGTTGTTGCAATTGGTGCAGCTATACAAGGTGGTGTTTTAACTGGTGAAGTTAAAGATGTGTTGTTATTAGATGTTACTCCACTTAGCTTAGGTATTGAAACTATGGGCGGTGTAATGACAAAATTAATTGAAAGCAATACAACCATTCCAACTAAAAAATCGGAAACTTTTTCAACAGCATCTGATAGCCAACCAACTGTAGAAATACATATTTTGCAAGGCGAACGCCCAATGGCAAAAGATAACCGTACTATTGGTCGTTTCCATTTAGATGGTTTGCCACCTGCACCACGTGGTGTACCGCAAATTGAAGTTACTTTTGATATTGATGCCAACGGTATTTTACACGTAGCTGCAAAAGATAAAGCAACCGGTAAAGAGCAAAAAATTAGAATTGAGGCTTCATCTGGTTTATCTGATGCTGATATCAAGAAAATGAAAGAAGAGGCTGAGCAAAATGCCGAATCGGACAAAGCAGCAAAAGAAGAAGCCGATAAAATTAATGGTGCCGATGCTTTAATATTCTCGACAGAGAAACAATTAAAAGAATATGGCGATAAAATACCAGCCGATAAAAAAGCGCCTATAGAAGATGCTTTAACAAAATTGAGAGAGGCTCACGCTAGCCGTAACTTTGCCGATATTGATGCAGCATCCGAAACTTTAAACGCCGCTTGGGCTGTTGCATCAGAAGAGATGTACAAAGC
The DNA here is from genome assembly GCA_004294495.1 of Sphingobacteriales bacterium. GTDB lineage: Bacteria > Bacteroidota > Bacteroidia > Sphingobacteriales > Sphingobacteriaceae > Pseudopedobacter. The sequence continues at coordinate 1,099 of REAS01000033.1, read as the reverse complement.
AGGTGGTGATGCACAAGCAGAAAATGCTGGTGATGCAGGTCAACAAGCTACTAACAATGCAGATAGCGTTACCGACGTTGAGTTTGAAGAAGTAAAAGAAGACGAGAAAAAATAAGAAAAAATAAATTCTAAATTTAAAGTCCGGTTAATATTAAAGCCGGACTTTTTTTGTGTTATTTTTTTTTGAAGCTGTAAAGTTTCTGCAACTTCACTTAATTTGTTCCAGCTTTCCGCTAAATCCGCAACCCGATAGAAAAAATCGGATTGCGGGATACCGCTACAATCCGGGCTAAAGTTAAAGTTGATTGCGTTTGGCAAAACTTATTAACATAAAATTTGCGCTATCTAAAAATGTATTTTTATTGATGATAAACATTTATAAGCGTTTAACCTTGCTGGCCAGTAGGAGGAAAAAGACCTAATCATTACCAAAACAATACTTATTAATCTAACCCTGGTTTTAAGCTACAAATTATACAATGGATAATACTAACATCTAAAATGCACAAAAAAAGGTTGTTTCGCTTTCGCAAAACAACCTCTACATAGATATAAAATAGGGTCGGGATGTTTAAATTACTAGTAAAGTGTAAACTCTACTCTACGATTCATCTGACGACCAATTGCAGTTTTGTTTGTTTTTATAGGTTGTGCTTCGCCGTAACCAGTTGCTTCAACTCTAGATGGATTTGCGCCTTTTTCTACTAAATACGCTTTTATAGATTCGGCTCTATCTTTTGACAATTTAAGGTTTAAAGCATTGCTGCCCACATTATCTGTATGGCCGGCTAGTTTTAAACTAAAGTTTTTGTTTACCAATAATTCGGCAACTTTATCTAAACTTTCAAATGATGTTGAGCGTATTGTTGCTTTGCCTAAGTCAAATTCTAAGTTTCTTATGGCATCTTTCACTACTTTTCTGTCTTCTTCGGTTATGTAAACTTTAACATCGGCAGGTTTATTTACAGTAAAAGAAGCAATGTCGTTTACTTAAGCAATATCTGGGTTAATAGACATTTGTGGTGCTAAAACCCTCGTAACGATTTAATATTCATAGCTTTGTGGAAATGAAAGGTTATGAATAAAAAAACTGCTTTTA
>REAS01000141.1 GCA_004294495.1 Sphingobacteriales bacterium | reverse complement strand
AAATAAATAAAATATCTATCAGAAGAAAAAAACTAAAAGCTAGTTGCAACTTAGAATACAGGGAGTTAATGATGGTAGTTTAAAAGCGGTTGCCCTGGGGTAATATAACAAAAACTTCGAAGTTGCAAATTTGGTTATGCTTTTTAAATTGAAAGTACTGAAATAGCGGATGCTTATATTTATTAATAATGGTATTTGCAGGATATAATTCTAATATATATTTCTTCTACTTTATAAACTAAACAGTGTTCATCAATTCTACAGCTCCAATATCCCGAATATATTTTAAAGCTTCGGGCTTTCCTGTGCACTCAAATGGAGTTTTTGCGGTCTCTTTAATTAGTTTTTTGAGTTTAGAAAAAATTTATTTATTCTCAGTTTGCCTGTCATTGTACTGTTCAAAAGCAACGCCTGTAAACAGATAATCTCTCATAAATCATTATGCTTAATCAAAATATGTTCGTTGTTTTTATCTTGCAATAAAGATTTTTCGAGTGCGGCTTTATAAGCCGCACTTGATAATAAATAATGGGTAGTATCTAACTCTTCTTCAACAGTAATTGTAATGGGTTTAGATTTAAATGTAGTTCTAATAGCTTCTAAAATATCAAAATTCACTTCCTGTGCCGATGCTAAATGATAGGTTGTGTACATAAATATATATTTAAACGATGTATTTTACTTTAAAATTCGGGTTTTATAACCGTATTTAATTTAGTTATAAATTTTTAAATCCTTAACAAATTTAACCAAAATTACCCGGTATAACAAGTTTGCAAAACTGCTATATTTGCTTGCTTTTATAAAACAGGTATTTTTTTAGCCTTTTTAATCCGATGTTCTTGAGCCACTAAAAATAATTGAATTTTATTTATTCGCTCACTGGCACATAGTGTTATTAGCATACTCTCGCAAATATTAAGCTTTTTCAGCGTCACTTGTGAGTGGTAAATAAACAAAACAAATTACCACTCTCTGTAGCTCGTTGCGTGGGTTAAGCTGTTAAGGAAAGCGAATTGTTAAATAAAATTAGTTGCCACCAAATAATAAATCTCTATTAACTCTTTTCTAAATTTGTAATCCAAAGCTATTAGCATAGGGTTTATACTACCAATTTTTGCTTTTGTAGTTAAGGTACAAACTCCAAAAGCTCAATCAATTCTTTATCGCTTAGGGTTTCTTTTTCTGATTTATCGTAAATGGAAAGCAGATAAACAGTTTCATCGGCAAATGCAAAATTGGTAACAACCCTTGCCCCACCGCTTTTTCCCTTTCCTTTTGATGCTATAGATAATCGTATTTTATAACAATTATTACCAAGATTAGTGCCTTGTTCGGGGTTTGCCTCAAGGCTTTCAATGAGTTTAAAGTATTCTTCCTTAAGTGAAGGGTGTTTTTTGCTCAATCGTTTTAATTGCCTATCAAATGGTGGTATGGGTAATACATTATAACTCATTGTATAAATCCCTTGCCGATTTTAATTTTAATTTACCTTGCCTAGCCATTTTAAGATTTTCAACAGCTTCTTTTATCTCTTCCATAAGCACTGCTTTTTCATTGGAAATGGTTTTGGCTTTTACATAAGATAAACCTTTTAATACCTCCATTAAATGCATTGCTTTTGTATCTTTTATATCTAATAAAACTTTCATTTTTTTATTAAGCTTGTTTAATATTTTGTTCAAAATACTTAAATCTCATAAACAAAATTAGGCTAAAAATAGAGCAATAACAAAAGCTACGCAAAATTTAAAACTAACTCTCCCATCCTCACAAAAAAACCTAAACCCAACCCATTTTAATTTCGTATGTTAATCAAAAAAAAACTATGTCGATAAAAAAATTAGTTTACTTTATTTTATTCTGCTGCACTCCCCTACTTACTTTAGCTGTTAATATTGAGCGAGATGTGCAATATAGTGTTGTAGATAAAGGCGAGTTTAACAAATTAGACATTTACTATCCCACTATTAAAGGCGATGGAAAAGATGTGGTCATTTTTATTCACGGTGGTTCGTGGCGTAGTGGTAGCAAAAAAGAGTATTGGTGGCTAGGCCGAAACTTTGCCCGCAAAAACACGGTGGCGGTGCTTATAAATTATCCACTTTCGCCTAAAAGCCAATACCAAGAAATGGCTTATGATTGTGCCGAGGCGGTTAAATGGGTGCAAAACAATGTTTCTAAATATGGTGGAAACCCTAACCGTATTTTTTTAATGGGACACTCGGCTGGTGGGCATTTAGCTGCTTTAATTAACCAAGACCAACGCTTTTTTGATAAAGCTGGGATAAAAAATCCCGTTAAGGGCGTTATTTTAAATGATGCTTTTGGGCTAGATATGTACCAATATATCACCACCGACCCTAATGGCGAACATGTACCGGGCTTTTTACAAACCTTTAGTAAAGATACAATTGAGTGGAAACAAGCATCACCCATAAACTATATTAAAATTGTACCTAACCCGTATTTAATTTTTATGGGAGAAAAAACATTTCCGTCTATTCGTTTACAATCGCCAGATTTTTACAATAAAATAAAACAGGCGCAAATAAAATCGGAAATTAAAGAAATCAAAGGCAAAAAACATGTAGGTATGATAGCTCAAATGGTTTTAAGTTGTAATAAAATGTATGCTTATATTTTAGATTTTATGAAGAGTGTTTGATAGAATTATTGAACTTGTATAATAGGTGAAAATTGTTTGGTTCTTCGTCAAAAACTGTTGAATAAACTCAAATTGCATTCGCATTAAACAGGTGTGCGATTTGGAACGGCCTAGCTGTTGTTTGGAGCGGGATGCCAATAAATTTTTTGTAGAAATTAATATAAAGTACCATCTAAGCAAGTCGCAGCGTGTTGCAAAAACAAAGTAAAAGTACAAACCTTGTTACCACGCCTCGAATTGCGCCGTTAAAAATTTATTAAGCATACCCGATAAAACAACAGCAAGCCTTGATTCTTTGCTTCTTTTCTCATTAAGGAGAAAGAAGAAAAAAAATGCCTATTAAAAAATTATTTTGCTACAGGTAAAATATAACCCACACAAAATGACGAAGAACCAATTATTCTAATACCTATAAAATTTAAATTATGTGCTAAACAAATTACAACATTTGTATTTTAGTATTTATAAAATCAATTAAACTACTGCACTGTACTTTTCCATTTATTTTAAATGCTTCGCCATCAGGCACAATTACCCAACCCTCTGTCAGTTTTAAATCATCTAATACAGTATAAAAACCTTTAGAAAACACTGGACTTGAGGCGTATTTTATTTCGATGGCAAGCACAGGTGTAATGCCGTTTACTAATAAAATATCGCATTCGGCACCGTGTTGTGTACGGTAATAGTACATATCAATGTGCGATGGTTTGGTTTGTGAAATTTGCTCTACCACGTAACCTTCCCATGATGCGCCTACGCTAATATGTAAGGGCAAATTATTTTGGCTTGCTACACGGTTAATTACGTGTAATATGCCACTATCTCTAATATATAGTTTTGGTGATTTTACCACCCTTTTTGTAGCATTTACAAACCAAGCGGGCAGTTGCCGTATTAGAAAAGCAGCTTCCAAAAAATCTAAATAACGTTTTATAGTAGTTGCCGATATCCCTAACGAACGGGCGTAGGTTTCCGAATTCCATATACCGCCATTGTTGGCAGCCAACATAAACCAAAAGCTTCGCATTAGTTTTTCTTGTAATTTTACACCAAAGAGTTGCGATAAATCGCGTTCAATATATGTACGTATAAAATTCTCTGTCCAGCGTGTAAATGCCTTATCGTCTTTAGCTGTTAATGCTAACGGAAAACCGCCTCGGTACCAATGTTGCTGCTGGCTAATGTTGTTTTGGGCAGCTTCTACTATGTTAATTGGTGCAAGTCCTATAAAAGCAATTCTACCTGCTAACGATTCGGAAACACCTTTTATTAACTCCGGAGATGCAGAACCTGTTAAAATAAAACGGCCAGGTTTGCGGTAATTATCAATAACCGGCCTTAACTGCGAAAATAGCTTAGGCATACGCTGTACTTCATCTAATATAATGCAGCAATCTTGAAATTGATTGAAAATATATTCGGCATCGTTTAATTTGGCAATGTCGCCGTCGCTTTCTAAATCAAAATACAAAATTTCTTTTTTGTTAGCATTAGCCAGTTGTTTAGCCAATGTAGTTTTACCTACTTGCCGAGGGCCAAGTAATGCAATTGCGGGAAACTCGCTTAATAAAATATCAATATTTGCTGATGCCGAACGATTTATCATAATGCAAATATAATAATTAACCGAGTAAATCAAATATTAAATATTGGATTTACTCGGTTGTTAATTCAGAAATTGAATTATATACGAACAATAAATTGCTTTATAAATGTATTTATGATAGTGTAAAATTTAGTTTCAAAAATCTTACTATTTATGTAATTCTAAAAAATTGGGGAAATTTACTACAAAACATGTAAATTTTAAACAAAAATAAACTTGATGTTTACACCTAATAAATATAAAAAAAGCAGTTTTAAATAAAGCAAAAATTACATTTTGTACTCAAATGAAAACTTGGTAATACTTTAAAATATATCCTTAAACTATAGATATTTAGGTAAAATCCCAATTTAAGAATAATTACCTTTTCCCTATCTCAACAAAATCTCTATCAACTTCGCCTACGTAAATTTGACGAGGTCTGCCAATAGGTTCTTTGTTTTCACGCATTTCTTTCCATTGGGCAATCCATCCCGGTAAACGGCCTAAAGCAAATAAAACGGTAAACATTTCGGTAGGGAAACCTAAGGCTCGGTAAATTATACCCGAGTAAAAATCAACATTGGGGTAAAGTTTACGAGTAACAAAATAAGGGTCGCTTAGTGCAACTTCTTCTAACTTTTTGGCAATATCTAAAACTGGGTCGTTTATACCTAATTTTTCTAAAATATCGTCGCAAGCTTTTTTAATAATTTTTGCTCGCGGATCAAAATTTTTGTAAACTCTATGACCAAAACCCATTAAACGGAACGAATCAGAAGGGTCTTTTGCTTTATTCACCCACTTATCAACATCGCCTCCGTCGTTTTTAATTTGCTCTAACATTTCAATAACTGCTTGGTTAGCACCGCCGTGTAAAGGGCCCCAAAGTGCCGAAATGCCCGCAGAGATTGAAGCGTACAAGTTACAGTCAGACGAACCCACAATACGAACCGTTGAAGTTGAACAGTTTTGCTCATGATCTGCATGTAGTATTAACAGCACATTCATAGCATCAACTATAATTGGGTCAATAACCACATCTTCGGTACGTTGGCCAAAAGTCATATTCAAAAAATTAGTTACATAATCGAATTTATTTTGAGGATAAATGTATGGGTGGCCTAAAGATTTTTTATAAATCCACGAAACTATGGTTGATAACTTCGCTAATAATTTAATTATAGTTTGGTCAAACTCTTGGGGAGTTGGGCGTGGATTTAACGATTCGGGATAGAATGAAGATAAAGAACAAACTAAAGAAGACAGCTGCCCCATTGGGTGCGATTTTGACGGAAAACCATCAAAAAATTTCTTCATATCTTCATCTACTAAAGTATGCTTACTAATTTGGTTTTGGAAACCGTTTAGCTGTTGTTGGGTTGGCAAATTACCATAAATCAACAAAAATGCAACTTCTAAAAAAGTCGATTTTTCTGCCAGTTGCTCAATTGGATAACCTCTGTATTTTAAAACGCCAATTTCGCCATCTAAAAATGTAATTGCACTTTTAGTAGCTCCGGTATTTTTGTAACCTGTATCTAAAGTTACATACCCTGTTAAATCGCGTAATTTTGAAATATCAATGGCTTTTTCATTCTCAGTTCCTTCAATAATTGCAAAATCAAACTTTTGGTCTCCTAATTGTATAGTTGCTGTACTTGGCATAATTTAAATTTATGTTGCAAACTTAATAAATAGTATGATTTTATTTTAGATAAAACTCCCGAAAGGTGTATTTTTTTTAAACTAAGCAAAAACCACAATAGGTTTTATATAAAATTCGGGAAAATTACACCGTATTTTGCAATAATTACCAAATTACAAATAAATTACAGTTATGTTTTTAAAAAAATGTTTAAAAATAAATTTTATTTTAAATAAAAAAAGCCTCTAACAAGAGGCTTTTTTTTGTGGACCCGGAGAGATTCGAACTCTCGTCCAAACATGGGATCAGTTGCGCTTTCTACATACTTATTTTGTGGTTGGTTTTTGAGATTAAATTGGCCACAAACAGCCTGTTTAATCCTTAGTTTTTTTAGTTTTCGAGGTAAAAGCAAAACCATTTTACCCTTATTCCGACTTTTCTGTGCTTCACTATCGGTTGCCGCCGAACTGGGCTCCCGGGAAACATCCCGCTTACACTTCTAAAGTGCAATTAAGCTAAAATCAACTTGGTTGAGATTAAGCAGCAAGAGCGTAGTTATTTTCGCCTGTTGTTTTTTGAAGATCAATATTATAGCGCTGTATCGTCAGTGCGCTGTATGCTTACACACTTATCGGCCATCCTGTCAATTCCGGTCGGGCCCAATGGTGTTTTTGTTGGTTTGCAAATATACAAATTCACAGTTTAATTAAACATCAAAAATTAAGCCAAAATCCGTATTTTTTTTGTTTTGATTAACTTACCCGGATATACTAATAAAGCTTGTTTTAAACACTCAATTGCTTTTGTTAAATCATTTGCATTTAACACATAAGCTAAACGTACTTGCTGTTTACCAGCTTCGTGATTCGAGTAAAAACCAGCAGCTGGCGCCATCATAACGGTTTGGTTTTCGTAGTTAAAATCTTCTAAAATCCATTGGCAAAACTTTTCGGCATCGTCAACCGGCAGTTGTGCTACCACATAAAAAGCACCTCCAGGGTTAGGGCAAATTACACCTTCAATAGCGTTTAGGCTATCCACCAATATTTTTCTACGTAAAGTATATTCGTTAATAACATTAGTAAAATAACTATCGGGCGTATCAACAGCAGCTTCGCCAGCAATTTGCTCAACCATACCAGCACTTAAGCGAGTTTGTGCAAATTTTAATGCCGATGCCATTACGCTTTTATTTTTCGTTATTAAACAACCTAATCTTGCACCGCAAGCACTGTAGCGTTTAGAAATAGTGTCAATAATTACTACATTTTCTTCTAAACCGGGTAAATTTAAAGGTGATATAAATGTTTTGCCATCGTAGCAAAACTCTCGGTAAGCTTCGTCGCAAAAAATAAATAAATCGTATTTTAAAGCCAAAACTTTTAAATCTTGCATTTCTTGCATGCTGTACAAATAACCTGTTGGGTTATTTGGGTTGCAAATAAAAATGGCTCTGGTTTTGGTTGTTATTAATTTTTTGAAATCGCTAACTGGAGGTAGGCCAAAATCGTTTTCAATAACCGACATTACGGGCACAATTACCACATTACTTTGGTGGGCAAAACCATTATAGTTAGCATAAAAAGGTTCGGGAATTATAATTTCGTCGCCAGCATCTAAACAAGCCATCATGGCAATGTTAATGGCTTCGGAGCCACCTGTTGTAACAATAATATCGTTAACAGTTAAATTGTAATCAAACTTATTGTAGTAACTTACTAATTTATTGCGATAAGCTATAGTACCTTCGGATGAGGTGTATGCCCAAATTTTAAAATCTACATTTTTTATTGCAGCAATTACATTAGCGGGTGTTTCTATATCGGGCTGACCTATATTTAAGTGATATACTTTCTTACCTTCCAATTTAGCCTTCTCGGCGAAAGCACTCAGCTTTCTAATTGGTGAAGCAGGCATATCAAATCCTTTTTTAGAAATTTGGGGCATCTTTTAATTTTTAATCTGTGGTATTTTTTTGTGTAAAAAAAAAGCCTTTCTCTTTTATTCGAGAAAGGCTTTCAAGAATATGTTAAATTTTAATTGCCCACCGCCGCAATAACTTCTCCCTTAATATATAACATTTTTAAAGGAGTTTTTGAGTTTGAGGTAATTTTTACAAATTTAGTGAACGGTGCTGCAACAGCTGCGTTGTAAGTAATCGAAATTGTACCACTTTGTCCTTTTAAAACAGGGGTGCCTTGTTTAGGATCTACACTTGGCACTGTGCACCCACAAGTAGATTCTACTGCACTTATAATTAAAGGTTCTTCGCCAATATTTGTATATTTAAATACAAAAGAAACAGGTTTACCTTGGGTTATTTTACCAAAATCGTGTGTTTCTTCCACAAATTTAAATTCGGCAGTTTTTTCTTGAAATGAAGAAAAACAAATAAAACTGATTACAGCAACACATAAAAGCAAGATTTTTTTCATTTTAAAGTTAGTTTATTTAAATTCAAATATAGATATTTCTATTGGTGCAACAAATATAACATAAAGTTTTATCTAATTATATCGTAAAGGTTTTTTGAATATATTTGACAATCTTCTTATAAACACAAAAATGATTTTTAACACCACAAATAATTTGCAAAATATAACCAACAACGAGTTAAGTTTCGATGATTTTAAAACCATTGTAATAAATGATTATAAAATAGCTTTTGAAAGTAGGCAAATAAGCCTGTTAGGCCGCCGAGAAGTATTAACAGGCAAAGCTAAATTTGGCATTTTTGGCGATGGTAAAGAAGTTGCACAACTGGCTATGGCAAAAGCTTTTAAAAATGGCGATTGGCGAGCAGGTTATTACCGAGACCAAACTTTTATGCTTGCAACCGGTATGACTACTAAACGTCAACTTTTTGCTCAACTTTATGCAAATACCGATGTTGTTATGGAGCCTTCATCGGCCGGAAGGCAAATGAATAACCATTTTGCTACCCGTAGTTTAGATGATAATGGCGATTGGAAAAACCTTACCGATTGTAAAAATAGTTCGTCAGATGTTTCGCCTACGGCATCTCAAATGCAAAAACTAGTTGGCTTGGCTTATGCTTCTAAACTTTATAGACAAAATAAAAACTTAGCCCATTTAACCCAGTTTTCTGTAAACGGTAACGAAGTAGCATTTGGTACAATTGGTAATGCTTCAACATCCGAAGGGGTGTTTTTTGAGTCTATAAATGCTGCTGGCGTATTGCAAATTCCTATGGCAATATCTGTTTGGGACGATGGTTACGGCATATCGGTACCTGCAAAGTATCAAACCACTAAAGAGAATATATCCGAAATTTTAAAAGGTTTTCAGCGAGATGAACAAGCCGAAGGCTTTGAAATTTTTAAAGTTAAAGGTTGGGATTATGTTGCCCTTTGCGAAACTTACGAGAAAGCAATTGCCATTTGTAGAGAAAAGCATATACCTGTGTTAATACATGTTACCGAAATGACGCAACCGCAAGGTCACTCTACATCGGGTTCTCACGAGCGTTACAAGCCCGAAGAAAGGCTAACGTGGGAAAAAAAGTATGACTGTATTTTAAAAATGCGAGAATGGATTTTAGAATCGGCTATTGCAAACGAACAAGAATTAATTGGCTTAGAAAAAACAGCAAAAAACGAAGTTAAAAGAATCCAAAAAGAGGCTTGGGCCGATTTTATGGAGGATATACAAATTGATAAAGATCAAGCTTTTGTATTGTTAGATGCGCTAGCTAATCATCACGAAGATGTAAAACAAATTACACTTATTTTACGGTCGGAGATTGACCCACTTAGAAAAGAAATTATATCAACCGTACGTAAAGCTTTACGATTAACACAAAAAAACAAATCGGTAGAAAGAGATAATTTAACTGTTTGGTACCAAAATCAACAGCTAAAAAACCAAGAACTTTATAATACTTACTTATATACTAATACAGCACAATCCCCATTAAAATTAGCCGCTATTGCCCCCATTTATAACGAAACCGCACAAATGGTTAACGGAAGCGAAATATTAAACGCTTGTTTTGATGCTAATTTTGCCAAAGACCCTTTAATTGTTGCTTTTGGTGAAGATTTAGGTACCATTGGCGATGTTAACCAAGGTTTTGCTGGCTTACAATCAAAATATGGCGAAATCCGCATTTCCGATACTGGAATTAGAGAAATTACTATAATTGGCCAAGCTTTAGGTTTGGCTTTACGTGGCTTAAAACCCATTGCCGAAATACAATACTTAGATTACGTAACTTATGCAATGAGTGTATTGAGCGACGATATTGCTACCCTAAGTTATCGCACTAAAGGCGGACAAAAAGCACCACTAATAGTTCGCACACGTGGCCATAGATTAGAGGGAATTTGGCATGCTGGTTCGCCAATGGGTATGATAGTTAGTGCAATGAAAGGTATGCATATTTGTGTTCCACGTAATATGGTTCAAGCCGCAGGTATGTATAATACGCTTTTACAAGGCGATGAACCCGCAATGCTTATTGAATGTTTAAATGGTTACCGCATTAAAGAAAAAATGCCCGAAAATATAGGCGAGTTTAGGGTTGCTTTAGGCGTTGCCGAAGTTATAAAAGAAGGTGCGGATATTACCATAGTATCCTACGGCTCTACTTTAAGAATTGTTAGCGAAGCCGCCAACGAATTACTTAAAATGGATATCGATGTTGAAATAATTGATTTGCAAACCTTAATGCCATTTGATTTAAAAAATGCTTGCTCACAATCTCTTAAAAAAACCAACAAATTATTAATTGTAGATGAAGATGTGCCTGGTGGCGGAAGTGCTTATATTTTACAGCAAATTTTAGAAAATCAAAAGGCTTACCATTTTTTAGATGCCGCACCACAAACTTTAAGCGCAAAAGAACACCGTACACCTTATGGTACCGATGGCGATTATTTTGGCAAACCTAGTGTGGATGATGTGGTTGAAAAAGTTTACCAAATGATGCAAGATTATAATCCACAAAAATTTGTATAATTATTGTTGCTAAAGGATGAACATTTCTTATGCTACGAATTTAAAGTAATTTTTTTTTTGCAGGCATAATCTATTTTGTGTTTTAGGGTAAATTTTTAACATTTATGCGCACCGAAACTTTAGTTATTTATCTATAAATTATTTTTTTACAAACAAGATTTATAAGTACTTTTCAAAACATAATTTAGCAACGTTTATTTTTACGGAAATGATAAAAAACTATTTTTAAAAGAATAATTTAAAACCGGTTGTAATAAGTTTAGTAGCAATTATCTCCATAATTTTAGTAATTATTTGGTTTAACAATCGTAAAAACCAAATAACAACAACCCTGCTTTTGCACAATATATAGAAGCTTACACTTCTGGTGTTATCTCAAAAAACCAAATCATAAAAATACAATTTGCTTGTGGCATAGATAACTTACACACTGTAAATCAAAATATTGATACTGACATTTTAACTTTTAGTCCGAGCATTAAACGCAAAGCTTATTGGTATGATGAAAGAACAATTGCATTTAAACCCAAAGAAAGTTTAAAACCTAATCAAACCTACCAAGCTTACTTAAACCTTAGTAAAATTTTGGCTATTGCCCATGGTTTAGAAAATTTCAGCTTCGATTTTGAAGTAATAAAACCATCATTTAAAATAGAACAAAACGGATTGCAATCTATAAATAACTCCTCCTTAGATTATTTAAAACTTACCGCTAGCATTTTTACAACAGATGAAGAAGACAGCAAAGCGGTTGAAAAATTACTAAAAGCGTCTTATCGAAACGAAAATCTCAAAATTAAATGGTACCATAACTTGGCAAGTACTTTTAATTGAAGCCTATTTGGGAAAATATTATATGCCTACGGTAAGTTGCGAAGTTATATACAATAACAATATAAAAGCCTAATAAGCAGGTAAATAGGTGCAGGTTGTAAATAATTTGAAAAATAAAGAATTTCGGTTGGTTAAGGTATTGGTAGTTCCTAAATTAAAGGTATAATGAATATTTTTGCATTTATTTGATTGATTCCTGTAGTCGATTTTTGTTATCAACTATTGATGATAAATGTGCAGTTTCGTTTAGCGAATTTTATTCTTTTTGTAGAAATTATTACCACAGTATCCTTTTCGTTTTTATTTCGAAAATTACAACAACATAATCCGTATTGCTTAGGTAATCTAAATAGTTTTTTAAATTGTAGCGCAAAGCAGATAACGTTATGGTTTTGATACAAGGTTTATTCAGTGGTTTGTGGCAAACCATATAATTAAAATTGGTCTCTTGTAAACCAAAAACCACGATAATGAATTTTTTTTAGGCTTTATTTTTTGTAAACCTTTTAAATTTACTATTTAAGGCTTTTATATTTCCAGCATTTACCTTTGCTTTCTTCCTAACATTGTATTTGTTTCATTATCAACTGCAAACTTTTAATTTACAAATAAACAAATCAATTTGGTTTACAACTTTATAGTAATTATGTTTACATGATAGATGCAGCTTATCGAATTTAAAACACAAAAATTATAAATCTTAAATAAAAAACTAACAAAAACAAATATGAAAAAAAAATGTTTTAATTATCTAAACACCTGTATGCAAAAAAAATCAAATTAATACCCACCTTAATCAACAATTAATTATTATTCTTTAAATCTTAAACTTTTAATTATCATGAAAAAAAACCAACTTATCAAACAAACAATCAACTTAATTTACAATCATTCTTTTAAGATTGTAAGTTACAGCAGTTCTTGTATTAGGCCTACTTTTTTACTATTATTAATGCTAGTATTAGGCACACAATTATTATTGGCACAACAAAATATAGCAACAACAGGAATTGGTGCAATTTGGCAAGATATACCAGATGCAGACTTCTATGGCGATGTTACCAAAACAACTAATGTTGCAATAAACGATTCTGATATCTCTACAGGTATTTCACTTTCAGATGTTAGTGACTATAATAACTCGCAAGCTGCAGGCATAACTTGGGCAACAGCGCAAAATGGTATAACAGGCGTGAAATTTTATAACGGAACCACCACCGATATTTTAAACGAGAATGGGGTTTTTTCGGCAGGCATAAAATTACAATCATCAACCGATGGTGTAACTTGGAGCGATGTAAACGGTTGGGCAATTGCACCAGCTTATCCTTATGATGTAACAGCATCAGACCAAATTTATACTTTTACAGGAGCTACTCTAAACAATATTAAAGGTATTAGGGTAACTGGAAAGTTGCGTTCCGTGTATTTTACATCTTGGTCGATAAAAGTAAAAGAGGTTGAAGTATTTACAGGAAATGGTGAAGTTACGCCTGTAAATTTGATATCTTTTGATGCTAAAGTAATTGGTAATAAAGCAAAAATAAATTGGTCAACTGCATTAGAGATTAACAATAAATACTTCGAGTTAGAAAAATCTACTAACGGTATCAACTTTAGTTTAATAGCAAAAGTACCGGCAAAAGGAAGCAATTCGAGCTATACTATTGATGATGTTGCACCAGCAAACGGTGTAAACTATTACCGTTTAACTCAATATGATTTAAATGGAGATTTTAAGAATTTAGGTATTCGCCAATTAAATTTTGGTTTATCTAATAGTGAAATATCGGTTTATCCTATTCCAAATAACGGTGATTTGTATATTGATTTAAATAATTTTGGAGCAAAGCTGGTCAAGGTTTCTATTTCAAACCTTAACGGTAAAATTGTTTATAGCCAAGATTTATTAACTACACTTAATAAGAACAAGTACAAATTAAACTTGAAACAAAAACCTAACCCAGGAATATATATGTTACAAATAACTGCACCTGGTTTATACAAAACATATAAAGTAGTTTTTCAATAATTTAAAAATTAGTGCTAGCATTGTTTATTGGGTGCTAGTGCTAATTTATAAATCATTTAGTTTTATTTGTGAAATAATTGCTAAAAGCATTGATTTTCTAACGTTTTAAAATATTACGTTTAAAATTAACTTCAAATAACCATGAAAAAAAACCAACTTATCAAACAAAAAATCAACTTAAGCTACAATCTTATTTCTAGGATTGTAACCTACGGTAGCTCTTGCATTAAACCTGCTTTTTTACTAATATCAATGTTAGTAATAGGTACACAATTATTATTGGCACAACAAACAAAACGTTTATTTCTGATAGGAAACAGCGTAACCGATGGTATTAATTACGATGGCTTAAAAGCCTTAGCCGTTTCACGCTCTAACACCCATATTTGGTCTAGGCACATGATACCAGGCAGCCCTTTGCAACTGTTATGGGAATCACGAAATGGTGGAAACGGCTTTACAGAGGTACCTTATGGTTTTCCTCAACAAGCATTTGCAAACTACCAGTGGGACGCTATTTCGTTACAACCTTTTGATAGACAGTTAGAAGGAGACCCCACTTCGGATTTAGTTATGGTAAACAACTACATTAATTTGGCTAAAACCAATAGCCCTAAT
>REAS01000039.1 GCA_004294495.1 Sphingobacteriales bacterium | reverse complement strand
ATTGCATAATCAGATGATTAAAAGGCATAAAGCCCGTAAAAAAGATATTGAAAGGTATTATAAAAATGAAGATTCTTAAAGTATAAAAGTAGAATTAATCAACCCTAAAACAAAAAAAAATGAAAAACCAAAGCGCACACCAAAAAAAAATAGCCCAAGTTATGCATGAATTTAAGGAGGGTGAACTGCATATAGGCAAAACCAAAACTATTGTAACCAACCGTAAACAAGCTATTGCAATTGCCATGAGCGAAGCCGAGGAGGCTGATAATTCAAAATAGGATTAAATAAATAATCTATTCTTGTTTTTTTGAAATACTTTTTAAAGCTTTTACGCTGTCAGCATTGATGGCTCATGTAATACTGTCTTTGGAGACTCCATCGGTTTTTTTTAAATACTCAATATTATTTTAAATGCGTTTACCTTACGGGGCCTGTCACTAGATGGTAAATCCCAAATTATTACGAAATAAATATTTACTAATACCCAACTCAAATTACGTGTAATTAAAACATAATTTTTAAAGTCCCGCCGTAACACCTAGGGTTACCCAAATGGGTAGCACCAAATTCGTAAGCATAATCTATATAAACTTTATTAAGTAAATTATTTATCCAACCACTTAACTCCCAATGTTTAGCAGATAAAATTATACGTGTATTATATATGTGATAGCTTTCTTGTTTTATGGCATTTGCAAAATCAAAGAATTGATCGCCTACATATTTCCACTCGCCAATAGTTGTAAGTTTAAGATTTCTTGATTTATTTAATTTGATAGCGTATTTTAATGCCATCAAATTTGTCATATTAGGTGTAAATACTTGCTTTTTATTTACAAGATTTAGATCATTTTGGCTTGTAGTAGCTTTTACCTTAGTGTATTTTGCATCCGTATAACCAAATCCATCGGTTATGCTTAGGCCTTTCCATTCTGATGTTCCCATTTCTATTTCGAACCCTTTACTTAACAATTCTCCTGCATTCTGGGTATAAGTTAAGGCATCTGGTAATACAAGTATGGGAATTTGCGCATCGGTTACCAAGGTGTAAAAAGCACTTACATTTAGTCTTAAACGTTTATTAAATAACATGTTTTTAGATCCTATTTCTAGGTTGTTACTATATTCGGGCTTAAATGCACTTAGCGGAGGTTGACTAGGGTCAGAAGATAGTTGAGTAATCCCCCCATCTAAAACCTCGGTTATACGAAGCAAAAAGGGTTGATTGGGGGTTAAGCGTATAACCTATAGCAAACTTAGGTGAGAGTGCATGGTAATTTACAGTCTTCGAAGTGTCGGTACGCGTTGTGATGAGAGGCTGCCCGTCCATTCCAAATTCTCCTTTAATTGATAGCATCTTCCTTTCCCCATCATAACGTACACCCGCAGTTAAATGCAATTTTGAAGTTAAGGCATAATTCAATTGACCATATACGGCAGCACCTTTGCTATTACTTACATTAGTATTGAGAATTGTAAAATTTGTAAAGTCTGCCCCAACCATCCCTGCATCTTCACCGAAACGTACAGCCTGCTTAACCGGGTTTTGCTGCACATACAAGTATGAACCTGCCAACCATTGTAAAGGTTTTTGATTTGCTTTTGAGGATGAGAACGAAAAATCTTGTGTAAAAACCTCAACCTTGTTCCAATCTTTACCATAATTATTAAAAATTGATATGGCATCAAAAGCTGAGAAATCCCCGTCTAAATGTTTTTTATAAAACCTATAATTAGATTGGTAGGAGGATTGTGATTTAAAATCGAAATTTGTTGCAGCATAATTTATTGCCAACGAGCTGTTTAAATTACGGTCCACCGCCCTCGAAACTTCATTAACATTAACTTTAAAAGGATTAGACAAAGCCGTATTTGCATCTCCTGCTAAAGGGAAAATCCCATTATTGCTAACAGAAAAATGCTTCATGTTTAACGTTAAGGTAAGTTTAGGGCTTGCCAAATATTTTAAATAGTAATTTCCTAAATAAGAATCTTGCTTATCAAAAGCTGAGTTGTTGAATTCGTTTTTGTAAAAACCATCGGAATTTGTATACAATCCAGTTACTGATAAATACAATTTATTTTCAATCAAAGGATGAGAAACACCAAAACTGTAACGATTTTGATTATAGTTAGCGATGCCAGTTTCTACAAAACCCTTTGTTTTATTTGATGGCGATTTAGTAACGATATTAATTACACCTCCCATTGCATTTCTGCCATAAAGCGCACCTTGTGGTCCTTTTAAAATTTCTATACGTTCAACATCTAACAATCCAGAAATATAGGTATCCATTCCAAACTGATTTACACCATCAATATAAACTGCCACAGCGGGGTCGTACGATGTAGTCGTAATTCCCCTTATCGATGTTACATTTCTATTGTCGCCAGAATTGGCTAAATTTAAATTTGGCGACCATCCAGAAATATCTTTTAAATTCAATATCCTATTTTCAGAAATTTGCTTTGCAGATAAAACGGTTATACTGGAATTGGCATTCTGCAGATTTTCTTCTTTTTTGGTTGAAACAACCAGTCCCTCTTCCAGTGCTAATGGCGATTTGTTTAGTTGGATAGTAAGATTTGATAAATCTTTTTTAACTAAGATGGTTTTAGTAGTAGTTTCATATCCCTCAGCTATAAATTTGATAGTAATACGCCCTTCAGTAATATTATTAAATTCAAATTCACCATTCTTATTCGTCAAAACTGGCTTTTCATTATTTAAAATATGTGCGGAAAAATTGCTTATAGCAACAAATTGGTCGTTAACAACCATCCCTTTTAGGGTATAGGTGGTTTGTGCAATTACTAGGTTAGTAGTAAACACACTTAAGATAGTGAAGAAAAAAACTAAAAATGAGGGAGTTTTTAGTATGTACTTAAAATAAGACATATACAAACCCAAAAAGTTTTAAAAACAACATATTGTAAATAATTAATTTACAAGACATTGCACATTTTTCCTAGCCCGCAGGGGTAAACAACTCATTTTTTGACTATTAAGAGTATGTTTTCTAGTAAAAAGGTTTTCTTTTCTGTTCAAATGTAGCCAAATAATTTTACTGTAAAAATTTAATTTTAGAATTGTTTAATTGAGTTAAATGTTGAAATGTAATCTTACTATTTTAGTTCTCTTTGTTGGCTCCCCACTTTTAGTACGTATCTAAAGTAAACTTTAGTAGATTTATTTCGTTTTCATCTTAATAAAAAATTATTTTGTCTTTAGATACTTAAAGAATAAGATTTAAGTACATGACAAAAAGCTAAACAAATTGTTTTCTAATGATTTAAAGCCCGTCAGAAGAAATTTTGAAAGATAATCTAATCCATATTT
>REAS01000140.1 GCA_004294495.1 Sphingobacteriales bacterium | reverse complement strand
ATGGTGTCATTTTTTTTTATTGGACACAATTTGTCCATCAAAAAAATGATTTTTTATTTACGCTAATATAGCACTTTTTTTTAAAAGCGGTTGCCCTGTGTTTTTATGTGGTTTGGCAGCAAAATCAAATTTTAAGCAAACAAAAGTTGGCCTACGCACAATTACCAGCACATAAAAAAGTGTTAAAAAAATTAAAAAATGCATTACCCTTAAGTTTCAAAAATTTAATACTTAACGGTATAAAGGGTTAACGTTCAAATTTTGTAATTAAAAAGCAGCCCACATATATTTTATACTAATAACAGCTTATAAGTTATGTGATAAAAATCATACAAATTTATAGTGTATCGTAAATACATTATTTTCAGATATATCACTTTAAATCAAATAATTTAAACCGATATATGTGTGGTTAAAATATTAAAATAAAAAGTAAAAATTTTATTATAATATAACTGTATATATTCTAATATTTAATTGATTGTTATTTAAATATTAACAATATAGGGTAATTGCATTAAAAATTAATAAAATGGTATTATAAAACTACCTATTTGTAGGTATAAAACTATTATATTTATAGTGAAAATAAATTTAGAAATATGGTTTTGTCATTAATTTGTGTCTTCTTTTCTGCCTTAGTTATAGTTTGCTTTTGTATTAAAAAAATTATATATGTGGCAAAAAAATGCCATTTATTTGATAATCCTAACGAAATAAGAAAAGTACATTTAGATAAAACTCCAAACCTTGGTGGTGTTGCTATTTATATTACCATAATTACCTGTGCAGCAATTTTTGTATCGTACTACCCAATCCCAAAAATCAATTACATTTTTGTTGCTTCAATAATTATTTTTACGCTAGGTTTAACTGATGATTTGGTTGGTGTTGACCCTAAGAAGAAATTTTTTGCACAATTTATCGCCTCCTTAACAATAACCGTAATTGCCAATATTAGGTTTACCAGTTTTTACGGAATATTTGGTATAGGCGAAATCCCATACGGCCTTAGCATAGTTTTAAGTGCGCTTTTTATAATTTTTTTAATTAATGCATTTAATTTAATTGATGGCATAAATTGCCTTGCAGGTGGTGTGGCATTACTTGCAAATATTGTTTTTGCCATATGTTTTTGGCAAATGCACCAATTGGGTTTTATGTTTTTAGCTGTAACAATATGCGGGGTTTTAAT
Source organism: Sphingobacteriales bacterium (assembly GCA_004294495.1). GTDB lineage: Bacteria > Bacteroidota > Bacteroidia > Sphingobacteriales > Sphingobacteriaceae > Pseudopedobacter. The sequence continues at coordinate 13,222 of REAS01000140.1, read as the reverse complement.
TGGTTTTTTGTTTTATAATAAAACGCCAGCCAAAATTTTTATGGGCGATACAGGTTCATTAAGTTTGGGACTTATTATGGCTGTATTTTCAATTAATTTTATAGAATCTAATTATGCATTAGCCTTATTACACAAACCTGTTTTTACATCAGCTGCAGTTATTGTATTAGGTTTGTTAATTATCCCAATTTTTGATGCTTTAAGAGTTTTTACTTTACGTATTTTAAATGGGAAATCACCCTTCGATGCCGACCGTAACCATATTCATCATAGATTGTTAGATTTTAATTTTACACATTTACAAGCTACCGCAACTCTTTTAGTTATTAATATTTCATTTATCACAATCGTATTTTTTTTCAACAGTTTAGGTAACGAAAAACTATTGTTTATCATCGTACTAATTACGTTACTATTAAACGGATCGTCGTGGCTTTTATTAAACAAAAAAAATAATAAATCAAATAATTACGATATTGTTTCTGATAATTTATTAGTGGAATAATTAGATATCAATTTAAAAATTCCAAAAAAATAGCTATAAAATTAAATATTTTAAAAAAAACAAGCATTTTTATGTAAAAATTTTGTTTGCATACAAGTTTAGCGTATTTTTCCGCTATGCCAACGCTTATACCACAATCTAATTCTAAAGAAGCCACATTTAAAAATGAGGTTACTACTAAATTTGACTTATATAACAGTCTTTTTTTAACACTGCCTTTTTATCAAGTAAAAAAAACAGGTTTAGCATTACCCTATTTTTTCGATCATTGCGAAGAAGGGATTTTTAACAATACCCGACCCGATAAAATTATAGAATCGTTTTTTAACCAGCAAAACGCCCTAACTAATCCTAAAGAATGTAACGATATACTGTTTAGGTTTATACAATATATTGAACGCCAAGTGGTTTTGTTTGATGCTGTGGAAGATGCTGCATTTTCTAAAATTAAAATGGGCGAAGAGGCAAGCTCGTTAAGTGTGTTAATGAACCAAGCCGTAGAAGACGAAGATTTATATAAAAAAATTCAAGAGTGCCTTCAAGAGTTTAAGTTACGATTAGTATTTACTGCGCACCCTACACAATTTTACCCGAGTGCCGTTTTGGGTATCATGACAGATTTAACCGATGCCATCAAACAAAATAATGTAAACGCCATAAACCTGTTGCTACAACAATTGGGTAAAACCCCATTTTTTAATAAAACAAAACCTACCCCGGTTGATGAAGCAATTAGCTTAACTTGGTACTTAGAAAATATTTTATACCAAACTGCAAGTGATGTTCATAAAAATTTAGAACAATCATTTAAATTAGATTTAGCAAACCACAGTTTAATTGAATTAGGTTTTTGGCCTGGGGGCGATAGAGATGGAAACCCGTTTGTAACATCCGAAACCACCAAAAAAGTTGCTTCCTTTTTAAGACAAGCACTTTTTAGATGCTATTACCGCGATTTTAAATCAATGAAACGTCGTATTACTTTTAATGGCGTAGCCGAGCCTATGGCTATATTAGAAGATATGATTTACCAAAATGCTTACAATACGCAGGCAAACGTAACCGATATTAAAGAACCCCTTTTACAAAAATTACGCAAAATAAAAGATGTATTAATAAATTACCACGATGCACTATTTTGCGACATTGTTGACGATATGATTTGGAAAGTAAAACTTTTTGGTTGCCACTTTGCATCGTTAGATATTAGGCAAGATAGTAGAATATTAAGAAACCTCTTTAAAGATTGTGTAGCAAGTAACGAGTTAGAATCTGGTTTAGATGCTAACTATTTTAACTTAAGTGAAGCCGAAAAAATTGCCGCTATAACTTTAAATACAGCCGATTTTACCGCTTTCGAAAACTTTAGCGACTTAGGTAAAGATGCCTTAGAAGTAATACGATTAATAAAAACTATGCAAGCTAATAACGGTAAAAGGGCTTGCCACAGGTTTATTATAAGCAATTGCCAAAAAGCATCCGATATTTTGCAATTAGTACAATTATTTTTATGGTGCGGTTGGGAAATGGACGGGATGGATATTGATTTTGTGCCTCTTTTTGAAACCATTGACGATTTAAATGTTGCTGATGAGATAATGGAGAGCCTTTATAAACACCCGATTTATCAAAAGCACTTAGAGCGACGCAAAAATAGACAAGTAATTATGTTAGGCTTTAGCGATAGCACCAAAGATGGTGGCTATTTAATGGCTAATTATTCCTTATATAATGCAAAAGCTAACCTTACGGCCGTTTCTAGAAACAACCACATTGATTTAGCTTTTTTTGATGGCCGTGGTGGCCCACCTGCCCGCGGTGGTGGCAAAACACATCGTTTTTACGCATCTTTTGGTAAAGATGTTGCCAATAAGCAAATACAAATTACGGTACAAGGGCAAACCATTAGCTCGCATTACGGCACTTTCGAAAGTAGCATTAATAATATGGAGCAACTTATTCATGCAGGTATTACATCAGCTTTAAATAAGCAACAAAGCAATACAATGAATGCCGAAGAGGAAAAATTATTTGCCGATATGGCAACAGTTAGTTACCATTCGTTTGTTAATTTGCGTAATAACCCACTGTTTTTAAAGTTTTTAGAAGTGCAAAGTCCTTTAAAAATGCTTTCCGAAATTAACATAAGCAGTAGGCCTGTAAAACGAAATTCGGATGCCGAGCTAAAACTCGAAGATTTAAGAGCTATAAGTTTTGTAACATCTTGGGGGCAATTAAAACAAAATATTCCGGGTTATTATGGTGTAGGCTCCGCTCTAAAATCTGCTAAAGAAAGTGGTAAATGGCAACAGGCTAAAGATTTATACAAAACATCGGGATTTTTTAAAACCGTTATAGATAATTGTATGATGAGTATGACTAAAGCCGATTTTAGACTTACCGCTTACCTTGCCGATGACGCAACTTTTGGCGAGTTTTGGAAAATACTTAAACAAGAATTTGACCTTACCCTATCCTTAATTTTAGAACTTAGCGACACTAAAATATTGATGGAAAAATACCCTATAGAACACGAATCTATTTTGGTACGAGAAAAGATTGTTTTACCGCTAGTTATTATTCAACGTTATGCCATTATTAAATCTTTAGAGAAGGGAATCAGCGAAAGCGATAAAATAATTTATAACAAATTAATATTAAGAACTTTGTACGGTATTGTAAACGCAGCTAGAAACTCGGCATAGTAAAAAAAATTAGATATGCAATGGGTTAATTTACCCATTGCATATTTTTAGAAACCAACATCAATTTTAACAATCTTTACAACAATACCTAATTTATATAATCCTTATCTTCTTCAGATAATCCCTTTTTATGGTTCATACTAATATATTCTTGGTCTTCATTATAGGTATTCTCAATTTCTAAAGGAATGTTTTGGTATGATTTTTTGTATTCATTATTTGTATCAGTTTTTTTGCCACTTAACATCAAACCCAATACAAAACCAATAATTAGCACAATTGCCAGCATAAAAGTTTTTGAAATGCTCACAGTTGTAAAAATTAGTTTAAAGCTTGCTTCATCGGTGTTTTGCATAAAAAGCACCGTAATAAAAACCGAAATCGCAATAATAAAAATTGTTTTAAAACCCATTTTATAAATTATAGTTAAACCCAAACTCGAATATAGGGCTTTTGCTGCGGTTATTTACAGGTTTAATTATTTTACCACCAATATCAAAATTAGGTAAGTAATAGCGTAACAAATTCATATCGGCTCTAAGTTCAACCCCGTAAGTGCGTAAGGCTTTGCTACCCGTACCCAAGTTCTCAAAATCTACAAAAAAACCACCTTTAAAACGTTTAATATAAGCCAATGGGCCTAATTCAAAATCGGGGTAAGCAATTGGGAATCTGTAATCTAGCAGCAAGGTGTTTTTAATTTTGCCTATAGCATCAATATTTGCTGTACCACTTGCCCGCGGAATATCAATATCGAAATTATATACACCGTTTGCATTCTGCATATTATAACTTGCTTGTAGGCTGTGGTTTGCAAACAATCCTGGAAAGTAAAATTGGCTACGCATTAATGCAAGCTGGCCTTTTTTGGTGTTAAAAGGTAAATGACTGTAACCAAAACTTATATTTTGCCCAAAACGCGGGGCTAAATCGCGTGAACTTTGGCTTTGGTTTAAATTAAAAGAATACTGGTATTGTAGCGGAAATTTTATGCTGGTAATAAAATTTGCAACCTTTAATGTGGTGTTGTAACGTTGCGTATAACTGGTGCTGGCATCAAAAGCCATAGTTAAATTTTGATTCAGCCAGTTGGTTTTGTATGGTAATTTTAGGCTTAATTGGCTATAATTTTCTCGCCAGTAAAACGGATAAACCACCGTTTGGTTATTTTGTGTAGCTTTTGCTTGCCCCATTTGTGGCCTATTTTGATAATTAAATGAGATAACGGGATAATATTTTGCATAACTCAACGAGAAATGGTATTGGCTACGTTGCAAATTTTGTTGGTATTGGTAACCAGCGGCAAATGCTAAAGTACTTAATTTATTGTTCGATAAAATATCAAGGCCAATAACTCCAGAATCAAAAAAATCGCTACCATTAGTAATTGGGCTTATGCTGTGGAAATAAAAAAGATGCCCAAGTTCGCTGTAAGGCTTTGCGTTGTAAATTTTATTGGGGATATTTTTAAGTACATCTCCGCCATTTTCTTGCTCAATTAATGGTTTAAAATACTCAACAAAGTTATTGATAAAAGCGGTATCCGCATTAGCGTAAAGGCTATCTACATTAAACTGTACAATATTGTAGCCATTATATTGGTAATCGTTAAACAGTAATTTGTTAGCAGTAATATTGGCATTAAAAGCCCCAAATTGTGCATTGGTAAGTTGGCTAATTTTTTTGTTTGCCAAATTTATGCTGTACATATTATCAATTCCATTATAATGCGCTTTGTAAATTACCTGGTTTTTGTAAAAAAATGGGCGGTTAATTAACTGGCGACTAAAAGGTAAAATTTGCTCAAAAGTTTTTTGGTTTCGGTTATAAACCAATAAAGTTTTTCCGTTTTGGCTTAGTGCGGTAACTACAATACGCTCGCCCGCATCATCAAACCTAGGGAATTGTAAAGCTAAACTATCGGGATTAGGGTAAGTTTGTAATTGTTTACCTGTTATGGCATCCAGCTCAACCAATTCAAATTTGTTTTGCGTACTAACTTTTACAGCTATAATTGTTTTAGCATCGGCCGATAGGGCAGGGGAAAACAACCTGCTTTTATAAGTTAATTGTTTATGTATTTTGGTTTTTAGGTTATAGGTATTAATTACACTAAAACTCCGTTGGTGAAAACGCTCGTCGCTGCGGTACTCGTCCCAAACTAAAACGCCGTTTGCATAATGCAGGTTCGGTTCGGTTTGGTAAGCAATTCTTACTAACGTTTTTTGTTTCCCTTGCGGGGATAGTAACGTTATAGCTGGCGTAATACCTTTCGAGTTTTTTAGGCAAATAATGTTCCCATCATCTATTAAAAATGGGAACAAATAATCGGTGGGTGTTTTAGGAGTTTGCGGGTTTAAGGAAGCATAATTTACACCCTTAGTTTGCTGGGCTTGTAACTGCCAAAGGCTATCCATCTCCACCATAGTTTTTAAATAAAGCTGACGAGTGTTGTAACCCGAATATTTTTTAAACGAGTTTGAAAAACTATATGGCCGTATGGGAAATTTTGCTATTCGTGTTAAGGTTTTATCTAGAATATCGGCACCAAAATCTCGCCTCATTTTGCTAACCATAAAGTAGCCTAAAGGGTAATAGCCTGGGGTGTTATTTTTTATAGAACCCAAATAGTTTTTACTGTAACTAAAGTTTTTGTTGCTTAGTAAATTGGTACGTAAAACCATTTCGAAAATGGGTTGGCGGCCACGACCAGCAGGGGTAAGGGCAGTCTCAATTCCAACAGCATCACCCTCAAAATACCAAGGTGGTAAGTTAATACCAAACAGGGCTAATTTTAATTCTTCAAACAAAGGTTTGCCTAAGTAACCTGCTACTTTATCAAACTGTACTACGTGGCGCAACTCGTGTATGCAAAGGCCGTTTACCCAATCTTGCATATCAAATTCTTGACCGGGGATAGTGTAAAACTCGCTTCTCCGTGGTGCCATACTTACAAACGCATTTGAAATTACACCTTGGTTTTGTAGTATAATAGAAATAGGGTGGGGCGGTTTATTTAGTGTTTTACTAACGCTAGCAATCACAGTATTTAATGTGTTTGCAACTTTTTGTGCTTCGGTTTCTAAACCAATAGGGTAAATAATTTGAAAGTTTTTGGTGTTAATTTGGTTAAACTTTAAGGCACACGGGTTTTGAATTTGATCTAATATTTGGGCATCACTGTGTGTTAATGTTATACATAATATAAATACACTTAATAATCTGTTTAGTAATGTTTTATACATATAAATATAGCGAAAAAATGCGCTTGCTAAGTTAGTTAGTAAAATAATTTATAAAAACTGTTGTTTATATAAAGTTTTTATTTAAATAATTTGTATAATTTATTGATTTATAGTTATTTTATTGTTTTTGTTTTTTAACAAGAATTAACCCCTTTTGTTTAAAAAAATCAATAAAAACCGTTAAAAAAGTAAATCTCTAACAATTTTCACATATTACCTGTTTTATATTTGACAAACCAAAATCGTAATTTATTTAAACAAATATGTTAAAAATTTTTACAATAAATAATTTACAAAAATTAGATTATTTTTTGTTAGCCGACTTACAAATTAATTTATTGAATATAAGAATGTATGTTTTTGTGTGGGTTTATTAAAATTGTATTTAATGAGCTTAGTGTATTATTTATTTTAAAACGATGATGTGTGAATATTAAAATTGGAACTAAAATAGATATTTAAAAATAGGTATTTTGCTTATTGTAATTTGTTGAAAAATCAAATTATAACAGTTGTTTACAAAAATTAAATTCACAAATTTTCCACATAATTTAAACCTGAAAATTAATTTTATCCTATAAACCTGAGTTCGATTGTTTATTCTTAGATAATTTACTGTTTATTAAGGTTATAAGCTATCTCTTGCGTTAACGATTGCAGCGGCATCCTTTTTTTACGCCGAAACTCCCCTTTCGGGGTCGGGGGGATAAATAAATAAAAAAAGATATAGCGTAAAGCGTGTTAAAACGCCCTAATTATTACGAAAACAATATTTATTAATCGAACTTTTAGGTTATAAATTAATTTGAGTTTCTAGGGCCAAGCTAATTTGGTTTAAGGCTATTTCAATTTCATCTTTTGCGTTATTTATTAATTGTATGCATGCTAAATCAAAGTTTGTTTTAGCCTCTAAACTACGTGTTATAATTGCCAAATTATGCAAACCAGCTGTAACAGCAGTTCCATGTAATTTATGGCCAAGGGTATTTAATGCAGCTATATCTTCTTGCTCAATTATTTTTTCTAGTTGTTGTGATGATTGATTAAGTTGTTTTATAGTTAATTGTAAAACTTGTGCTATTAGCGTTGGCGAGTCGCCAATTAGTTTTTTAATTATGTTAATATCAAAGTAATTTTCTTGATTTAAAACAACATTTTCAGTATCCTTAAATACTTAACCAAATAAAGTGGCTGTTTGCCATTTATTAAATAATTCTAAAAGATCGTTTTCTACAATTGGTTTAGATACAAAATCAGACATGCCAGCATCTAAACATTTTTCTCTTTCTCCTTTTATATTGCCAGCGGTTAAAGCAACAATAAGTGTTTTTGCATTTTCGGGTATTTCCCGTATTAGTTTAGTAGCTTCATAACCATTCATTATAGGCATTTGTATGTCCATCAAAATCATATCGGGTTTGTTATGGTTACAAAACTCTACAGCTTCTTGGCCGTTTACAGCTTCGGCTATTATGGCTTGTGGTGCTATGTTAAGTATTATAGTTTTTGCCAGTAGGGCATTAATAGGGTTGTCTTCTGCAATTAAAACCAATATTTTGTTAAAATTTGATACTGCTTCTACCTTAACAACGGTTTCTGGTTTTAAAATTTCAAGATTAGATAATGAATTATACAACTCGGTTATTTTTACTGGTTTTAAAAGCCTTGTATTTATATTTAACTCTTTACAAGTAGTAATAATTTTTTCGTTATCAGACGAACTAAATAATATAAATATGGGTTGTTTATGGGTAGTTTTAAAAAAGTTTTCTTTAATTTTTTTTATTGTTTCTATACCATCCATGTAAGGCATGTGGTAATCCATCAAAATAACATCAAATTTCGAGGTATTTTGACTTAGTATTTCTAAAGCATCAAAACCATTAACAGCTTCGGTTACCTCTATGTTGTTTAAAGCTAGCATGTCTTTAACAATTAGCCTGTTGTTTGTGTTATCGTCAACTACTAAAACATTTCTTATATTACTTATAGCGGGTAAATTTTCTGTTTTGGCGTGGCTTGATTGTAAAGTTATATCAAAATAAAAACTGCTGCCTTTACCTGGTTGGCTTACTAACTCAAGTTTAGTATCCATAAACTCTAATAACTTGTTTGAAATGGTTAAACCCAAACCAGTGCCACCATATTTTTTAGTGGTTGATGCATCTTCTTGTAAAAATGGTTCAAATATTTTAGCTTGTTTATTAATTTCAATACCAATGCCAGTATCTCTAACCGAAATCCTAAAAGTTTTTTGTGAGTTGCTAGTACTTAGTACAATTATTTTTAATTCCACCTCTCCGTTTTCGGTAAATTTTACTGCGTTACTTAATAAGTTTATTAAAATTTGTTTTATTCTGATTGAATCTGCAAACACACCTGTATCTTCTTTTAACGGGAGGTTTAAAAGTATTTCTAAACTCTTTTTCTCAGCCTGAAATTTTACTATATCAATTGCTTCGCTTGCTAATTCGTTTAGGTTACACTTTACGGTGTCTAGCTCCATTTTACCTGCTTCAATTTTAGAAAAATCTAAAATATCGTTAACTATATTTAGCAGCGAGTTTGCAGATTGATTGATGATAGAAAGGTATTGAAATTGGGTTTCATTAAGTTGAGATTTTAAAACCAAATCGGTAAAACCAATAACACCGTTTAGTGGTGTTCTAATTTCGTGGCTCATATTTGCCAAAAACTCTGATTTTGCATTGCTAGCTTGCTCGGCAATAATTTTAGCCTGTTTAAGTTCTTCTCTTTGAAGACACATATTGGTAATATCTTGGACGTACATTATTAAGCCACCTATTTCACCATTAATTTCGTACCAAGGCCTAGCTTCCCATTTTATGTACATATCGCTTTCCCAACCAGCTGGTCTCCAAACGTGTTCTTCTTTTTTTAAAATTTCACCCTTTAAACATCTCTGATGAAGTTTTTTCCACTCGTCTGATATGTTTGTTAAAATGTTATAATGTAATTCGCCTATAATGTTTTTCTCTAGAGGGATTTTATAATCCAATTTCCATTTATCGCTTGCTGCAATGTAAACCATATTATTATCAAGCATGGCAACCGCAGCTGGGGCATTTTGCACAAATGCTTTCAATCTATTTCTTTCTTTTTCGAGTACTTTTTCCGCATTTTTTCTTTCGGAGATATCTTCTACTGTAGAATAAACTAAATTTTCTCCGTTTTCATCAATAAAGCTAATGCCATTAACCACAACAGGTACAATGCTGCCATTTTTGTGTATGTATTCTTTTTCGTAAGGGCCGTACTTACCAGTTTTTTTTAATGTTTCAATTAAAAAAGCATCAATATCATTATACTTTACATCTGTTATTTCTTTGATGTTTAAGTCTTTATATTCTTCATCGGTGTAGCCAATCATATTAAGAAAGGCATTGTTTCCTTGCAAAAATTGGCCACCATCTAAAGTATTAATAGAGATACCAATTGGCGAATTATTAAAAAATGCTTTATATTTTTTTTGAGAAGAAGCTAAAGCTAGCTCGGTTTTTTTTCTGTTATCAATATTTTGAAATGCACCTAAAATTTTAACGCATTTACCTTTATTTATAATAGCGTTACCTAGTGCTCTAACCCAAATTTCATTTTTGTTTTCTGTAATAAGTTGTAGTTCTAAATCCCAAGGTGTTCCAAAATTTATTGCATTGTTTACAGCTTCGTTAATAAGAGTTTGGTTTTGCCCTGGCTTATAATATTTTAAAGCATTATCTAATTTAGGCGTAAAATTGTGGGGTACTTCGTGTATTTCTTTAGTAATATCCGACCAATATAATTCTTGAGTTTGTAAATCAAGTTCCCACCCGCCCACATTTGCAATTTTGTTAGTTTGCTCAAGTAAATTTCTGGTTTTAATTAAATCAAGCTCTAATTGGTGTTTTTCTGTAATATCAATTGCGTTACCAATTACATATTGGTTGCCGTTTATATCGTTTGCTACAATATTGTTAAAAAACCATGTTCCAAGTAAGCCATTCTTGTTTTTTATAGCCATTATACCGTTGGCTTTTCCAAATTGTTTAATTTTATTTAAATATTTTTTAAGTAATGGATGGTTTTTTTGCGGTATTAAATCAAATAAAGTAAAATCTACAATTTCGGTATCGGTATAACCTAATGATTTTGCACCTGCTTGGTTTACGCTTATAAATTTCCCATCCAAATTGTGTGTACACATTAGGCCTTGCGAGTTGTTAAAAAACGACCTAAAGTTGGCTTCACTAATTTTTAGTTTTTCTTCCTTTAATTTTTCATCAGTAATGTCTCTAGCAATTGCAAATATATTTCCTGTAATAATTTCGGGTGTGCAAGCCCATTCTAAATATTTATAATCATTTTCTTTGGTTCTAAATTTTAGTAAAAAGCTGGTAATTTTTTCTCCATTCGAAAGTTTTAGAAGTTGTTCTTTACTGTTTTCAATATCGCTAGGGTGTATAAAATCAAAGAAAGGGGTGTTTAAAAGTGTGGCTTCATCCCAACCTAAAATAGCGGTAAAAGCTAGGTTTATTTTTTTAAAATAACCATCAATGCCAGCAATACAAACCATATCGTTTGATATGTTAAACAAATGTTCGTAGTATTTTATTTCTTCTTTTTGCCTTTTTTCAACTATTAAAGACACAACCTCTTCGGCTAATAATTCTAAAGATTTTTTTTGTATATCGGTAAGTACTTTAGCCGTACGGTCTATTACGCATAATGTGCCTAAGGCAAAGCCTTCGGGGGTTATCAATGGTTGCCCAGCATAAAATTTAATTAAAGGGTCGTTGGTAACCAAAGGGTTGCTTTTAAAACGATTATCCTTAGTAGCATCTTCTATTTCAAAAATGTGATTCTCCATAATAGCATGTTGGCAAAATGCCAAATTGCGTGGGGTTTCGTTTACTTCTATACCAACTTTAGATTTAAACCATTGCCTATCCTCATCTATCAACGAAATTAATGATATGGGTACTTCACATATTAAAGATGCTAATTGTGTAAATCTGTCGAAATCTTTTTCGTTTACAGTATCTAAAATATGGTAACTTTTAAGTGCTTGTAAGCGTTCGGTTTCGTTAAATGGTATCGGCATTTTTATTAGACTTTAATATATTTAATTAAAAATAAAGCATTTTTTTCTCTTAATTATTAGTAATTTTTTTACTAAAAATTGATAGTTTCAATTACAATATTGTTTATAATTAAATCTAAACGCATTACCTCATCAAGTAGTTTCATAAAAATTTCATTTTCTTCGTCCGACCGAGAATTTTCTGTATCGGCTAATAATGTTGTTAGGCCTAAAATGTTTACCACCGGGCTTCTTAAAAGGTGCGATTGTTTCCACGCAATATCTTTAAGTAGTTGTACTTGTGCTTCAATTTTAATTTCGGCTTTTTTTCTTTTGTCGATATTGGTAGAATTAAACGTAACACCAACTATTTTATTTAGGTTATTATAAACTGGATAAAAAGTATTACAAAACCAAATATCGAAGCCTAACGGATCAAAATTGTACTCGCTACTAACTATATTACCTTTTAAACAATCATTAAATCCTTCATAAAATATATCTTCGGTACCTGGTACAATATATTGTTTAAAATCTTGATCAAAATTAATTTGTTTACCAAAAAACTGTTTAACAGCTTGCTGTGCGGCATTGTTAAAATTTACAATTTTAAAATCGGGGCTTATAAAAATATTGCTATCTGTGGTACTATTTAGTATTGCTTTTAATTTACTTTCGGATGATTCTGCATTTTTGATGATTAAATTTTGTTGGCAAAGAATGGGTTTATAAATTAAAAATATATCGAGGGTTATTATAAATATGGATATTAAGCATAATATTATTTCTAAAATTATGATAAAATTGAGTTTTTTATCTGCTTCAACTTCTAATTGGTTAACCAAAACATCCATGCTATTTAAAAATTGAGCCTGATTTTGTTTCAAAAATTTAAGCCGCCTAAATGTTGGCTTTTGTTGTAATATTTTACCCGTAGCATTTATATGATGTGTAAGTTTTGATAATTGTTGTACTATTTGCTCATTTTTTATGGGCTTAATATTTAAATTATTGTTACCGTAAATTAATGCGTTGTGAACTTGTTGCCAATTGTTAAGAGTTTCTTTAATTGTGTTATTTGTGGTATCTCCGTTTAAAAGTACTAGGTATTGTAGGTTTATTTTTTGGCTAAGCATACGTTGCCGCCCTGCAACATTAATTATTTTAGAATCTTCACGTTTTTGGTAAAGAAAGTATTGGATTGTTATTTGATTTACTATTAAAACACCTATGGCAATTATGCTACCAATAATGTAATTGTTTTTTTTTGAAAGCATGGTTAATTTTAAAGATTTAAAAAGAAATATTTTACTTCTAACCGATGTAAATTATACAAGTTTAACTATTTAAAAAGAAATATTTTGATTTATACAATATAAATCATAAAATTTTAGGTAAAATATGTAACTAAGCAATATTTATGTAAAAATTTAAGCCTAAACCATCGCAAATAACAATCAACTAATAAGTTTACTTTTAGTTTAGATTATTTACTAAAGTTTCGGAGGTAAATTAAAAGGTTTTTTGGCGTTTGATTATTTACTAAAAGCATTTACAGCCAGCTTTGTGTCCTTTGCGTTTTTCCTTTGCGTTCTTTGCGGTAAAAATAATTTTAGGCTTTACCGCAAAGAACACAAAGATTTACGCAAAGCCTTTCGCTTTAATACCCAGCTAGTTTTATAAAAGA
>REAS01000038.1 GCA_004294495.1 Sphingobacteriales bacterium | reverse complement strand
AATAAATAAAATATCTATCAGAAGAAAAAAACTAAAAGCTAGTTGCAACTTAGAATACAGGGAGTTAATGATGGTAGTTTAAAAGCGGTTGCCCTGTATATTAGGGTTTTTATCTGGCGATAACAATAAAGTTGACACAATTTTAGGCTTAGTTAAAAACAAATATGTTGATGCCGTAGATGTAGATTCGATGGAAGATTTAGCTGTTACCCAAATTTTAAGCAGTCTCGATCCGCATACAGTTTACTTACCACCCACCGATGCTCTACAACAAAAAGAAAGCCTTGAAGGAAATTTTGAAGGTATTGGTATAGAGTATTTTGTTTTAAACGATACAATTTTAGTTACCAATGTGCGCCAATACAGCCCTGCAGAAACCGCTGGGTTACAAAAGGGCGATAAAATAGTAGCCGTAAATGGCGAAATATTCAAATCTAACACGTTAAGTGCCAATTTGGTTGTCGATAAATTACGTGGCAAAAAAGGCTCGGCAGTAAAAGTAAATGTTATAAGAGGAGCGGATAAAATTAACGATATAGAAATAATTAGAGGTAAAATTTTAGTTAGCAGTGTAGATGCTGCATACATTGTCAACAACAATACGGGTTTTATAAAACTTTCTAAATTTGGTTCCAATACCGAAGACGATTTTGTACAAGAACTTCAAAAAATGGAAGCTTTAGGGGTAAAAAATTTAATTTTAGACCTTAGAGGAAACGGTGGTGGTTACTTAGATGCTGCAATAGAATTAACCGACCAATTTTTACCCAAAGATAAGCTAATAGCTTTCACAAAAGGTATTCACCAACCCAACACTTATTATAAAGCAACGGATGCAGGATTATTTGAAACCGGAAAAATTGCCGTTTTGGTTGATGAGGGAACAGCATCGGCAAGCGAAATTGTTGCAGGTGCACTGCAAGATTGGGATAGGGGTTTAATAATTGGTCGCCGCTCTTTTGGCAAAGGTTTGGTGCAACAGCAATTTGAATTTTACGATGGTTCGGCAATAAATTTAACCATTGCTAGATACTATACACCATCTGGCAGGTGCATTCAAAAATCGTATAAAAATGGTTTAAAAGCTTATAAAAATGAAATAAACCAAAGATTTAATAAAGGCGAAATTACTTCGCTAGATAGTAATTTGACCGACACCAGCCTGTTTTCAACTAAATATAAATACAAAACCGCAGCAGGTAAAAACGTTTATTCTGGAGGTGGTATAATGCCCGACGTATTTATACCTTTAGATACCACAAAGCACATGTTTTTTTACGATGCTACTATAAAACAGCAACTTATTTCAAATTTTGTATATTCAAAACTTATTCATCAAACCCAAATTGGTAAATATCCTACCATTACAGATTTTATAAACAATTACCAAATTTCGCAATTGCAATACCAACAATTTATTACTTATTGCAGCGCTTTTAAAGTTAATGCAACACAAAACGAATCCGAAAAAGCTAAACCATTTATAACCAAAAGCCTAAAAGCAATTTTAATAAAATATTACTACGGTAACGATGGTTACTACAAATACCTTAACAACGACGATGCCTTTGTGCTAGCGGCATTGCAAAAAATGTAATTTTTTTTTTGTAAAGCAAAGGTTGGTTTTCATATTTAAGGCTAGTCTGGCTTTACGCTTTTACTCCTCATTCCCACAACACACACCCAACGCCATTCGGGGTAACCGCTACAATCCAGTTTATTTTACTAAGGGCTGGTTTTTTATAGGATGGGTTAATAAACAGCTATTAAATCGTAAATTATTTACAGAACACTAATTCGCAAATAATTATTTATTCATACTTTTAAAACATTAACATAGTGAAACTTTACACTTAGCTTCTAAAAATATCAAAATAAAAATCACAAACTCCTTAACAAATAGCATCGTAACTGTTTGGTAGTTAAATCTTATACTTGGCAACAGGCCTGCTCTCAAAATTTAGTATACTTTAGCTATAATATTTTTATTAATTTCGATTTAAGGAAAATCATCCACACTCCATGGGGGTATCTTATAATAATTTAGGCTTTCCTTCAAAGTAAATTTATATTTTTACACAGTTTGATTTAAACTCCCTATACCATGTGCTTTTTAAATTATATTTACATTTGTTAATATATAAAACTCATATTTCATAATCATACAATTATCAACAAGTGAATATATTAGATAAAATAGTTGCTCGCAAAACACAAGAAGTAGCCAACGCTAAAGCAAAAACAAGCATTCAACAACTTGAAAAACAAGGTTATTTTAGCCGAGAAACCTATGGTTTAAAAACTTTTTTGCTTGACCCTACAAAATCATCAATTATAGCCGAATTTAAAAGAAAATCGCCATCGAAAGGTATTATAAACGATTTTTCTACAGTAGAAGAAGTTACCACAGGATATACAAAAGCTGGTGCATCGGCATTATCGGTATTAACCGATATTGATTTTTTTATGGGTAGCCCCGATGATGTTTTAGCTGCCCGAGCGGTTAACGATATCCCGATTTTAAGAAAAGAGTTTATTATTGATGAATACCAAATTATAGAAGCAAAAGCATTAGGTGCCGATATTATTTTATTAATTGCTGCCATATTAACTCCATTGCAAATTAATCAATTTGCGCAATTGGCCAAAAGTTTAGGTTTAAGCACCCTGTTAGAGGTACACGATAGAGAAGAATTGGAACGTAGTTTTAACCCATATTTAGATGTAATTGGCGTTAACAATCGTAACCTTAAAGATTTTTCGGTAACTATAAATACATCTTTAGAGCTTGCTCCACTTATACCTAACCAATTTTTAAAAATATCCGAAAGTGCAATTAGTGATATTGCTACAATTAACCTACTAAAAAGTGCGGGCTTTAACGGCTTTTTAATAGGTGAAAATTTTATGAAAACACAAAATCCAGGAAAGGCAATGAAAGATTTTGTTGCACAATTTTCATAGGCTGTACAAAACCTTTATTTAAGCATTAAATGTAAAGTTTCACAACGTTGTTGAGAGCAGTTCTTCCACTAAGTTTTTTTTTGTGACTGCAAGCAACCATAAAATTTAACTTTTATAACCAATTCTATTGGTGCTTTCTATCTTATAATTTTTCCCTTTTGCATTTATTAATTTAATCTAAGATGTATTATTTGCTTTATTTAAATTTTATAATTCAGCAATTATTAATAACCTGAGTTCGATTATTAAACTACAGTATAATTTGCTGTAAATCAATGCTATTTGCGATTTTGAAGCGTATTCTATGTTAACATCCAAATAAAACAGCAAAAACTGGTAGAAATTTTAAAAAAGTTTTAAAATTATTTTAGCTATTTAATATTTTTGAATAA
>REAS01000037.1 GCA_004294495.1 Sphingobacteriales bacterium | reverse complement strand
CCCTATATACTACTTAAAAATACAACAAAAAGCGCATATAAAAAAATCATTTTTGATTAAAATATCGTGTACTTTTGCTTAAGTAAACGACATTGATAGCTAAATTGTTATTAAAAGCCAGATGGAAACAAACGTTGGTTGCTGCCGTGGGTGTAACTTTTAGTATCACTATGTTTATTGCTTTACTTAGTTTTATGGCTGGGCTTAATGATTTATTGGATGGTTTGTTATTAAACCGAACGGCCCATGTAAGGCTTTATAATGAAATACAACCAAATAAAAACCAACCCGTTAATAAATTATTTAACAGCGAAAACCATCATAATTTTATTAAGTCTATAAAGTCGGGCAATGCAAGGCAGCAAGTTTATAATAGTGCAGCTATTATACAAGCACTTAAAAAAGACAACCGAGTATTAGGCGTAGCTCCTAAATTAATAACACCCATATTTTTTAATAATACAGCTGTTGATATTGCAGGAATTGTAAATGGTATCGACATACAAAACGAAGGTAAATTGTTTCATTTTAACGATTATGTTATTGAAGGAGAGGTTTCTAATATTGATAAAATAACTAACAGTGTTATTTTGGGGATTGGTTTGGCAAAAAAGCTTTCTGTAAATATTGGCGATAGAGTGCAAGTATCAACTATTAGTGGCGAAATATTTCAGCTTAAAGTTACAGGCTTATATCAAACCGGAATTCAAGATATTGATAATACTCAAAGTTATGCTACTATTGCAACGGTTCAAAAACTAATGGGCAAGCCAAATACTTTTATAACCGATATTCAGATTAAGTTAAAAGATGTAAATATGGCACCGTCTATTGCAAAAGAATATGCTAATCTTTTTGAAATTGATGCGGTAGATATTCAAACAGCTAATTCACAATTTGAAACTGGGAGTTTCGTAAGAACAATTATTTCATATTCGGTAGGTGTGGTATTGTTAATAGTTGCAGGTTTTGGTATTTACAACATTTTAAACATGATGATTTATGAAAAAATGGATACCATAGCCATTTTAAAAGCAACAGGTTTTTCGGGTAACGATGTGCAAAATATTTTTTTAACAATTGCCATAAGCATTGGTTTTTTTGGTGGTTTGGCAGGTTTAATATTAGGGCTGGGTTTGTCGGGAATTATAGACTTAATACCATTTTCAACTGCATCTTTACCAACAATAAAAACCTATCCCATCAATTATAATCCTGTGTTTTACGTAATAGGTGCAATATTTTCATTAATCACTACTTTTTTTGCTGGTTGGTTTCCTGCTCGTAAAGCAAGTAAGGTAGATCCTGTAATTATTATAAGAGGAAAATAAAATGAGTGAAACTATATTAGAAGCCAAAAATATTAACAAAGAATTTAATGATCCTGTAAAAGTAAAAGTACTTACCGATATTAATTTTGCTATTGCCAAAGGCGAGTTTGTAGCACTTACTGGCAAATCGGGTTGTGGAAAATCTACCTTGTTATATATTTTATCAACTATGGATACAGATTATGAAGGGGAATTATTGATTGATGATGTATCTATGTTAAATAAAAAAGAAGCCGAACTGGCAAAAGTGCGGAATGAAAAAATTGGTTTTGTTTTTCAGTTTCATTATTTACTAGATGAATTTACAGTAATAAAAAACGTGATGCTGCCGGGACTAAAACTAGGAAAGTTTTCTGAAAAAGAAGTGGAAGCAAGAGCCATGGAAAAACTTAAAATATTGGATATTGATAAACTTGCCTTAAAAAAAGCCAACCAACTATCGGGCGGAGAAAAACAAAGGGTTGCAATTGCTAGGGCTTTAATAAACGACCCTGATATTATTATGGGCGATGAACCTACCGGAAATTTAGATAAAAAAAACAGCGATATTGTTTTTGATTTATTTAAAAAATTAGCCGAAGAATTTAAACAAACATTATTAATTGTAACTCACGACCAATCTTTTGCAGATAGAACCCATAGAATTATTACCATGGAAGATGGCAAAATTATTAAATTTTATTAAACACTCACATAATAAATAACATCAAAAATTATGCCCACCAAAAAAAAGAGTACCGAAAAATCAAACGATAAACAGGCAAATGATCCTTGTTGGGAAGGTTACAAACAAGTAGGAATGAAAACTAAAAATCAAAAAAAAGTACCAAACTGCGTTCCAGAAAAAAAATCTTAACATCTTACCTAAATAGCACCAGCAATGGCAAACATAATTACCATAACTTTTAGCCCAAGTATTGATAAAAGCGCAACTGTTAATGAATTAGTACCTACAAAAAAATTAAAATGCGACAATGCCAATACTCAACCTGGCGGCGGTGGTATTAATGTAGCCCGTGTGCTTAGTAAATTAGGCGCTGATGTTTTGGCGGTTTTTCCTTCGGGCGGTTATACTGGTGCTTTCTTTAATACTTTATTGAAAAATGAAAATGTACCTTTTGTGTTTGTATCAGCCCAAAATGAAACCAAAGAAAACTTTGTAATATTAGACCAAAGCAGTAAGCAACAATATCGTTTTGGTATGCCCAGCAATCCATTATTTGCAAAGGAATATAATGCGTGTTTAGAATTAATAGCAAGTTATAAAAATGCAGCTTTTATTGTAGCTAGTGGCAGCTTACCTCCGGGTGTACCCTTAACTATATATGAAGATATTGCAAAAATTGCAAAAAAAAATAACGCAAAATTTGTGGTAGATACATCGGGCCCAGCCTTACAAAACGCAGTTAATCAAAGCGTATTTTTATTAAAGCCAAATTTAAACGAGTTGGGATTTTTAGCGGGCATTAAAAATTTAAACTTATTGGATGTAGAAAAAGTAGCAAAGGATTTTTTATTTAAAAAAAATTGCGAAATTATGGTAGTTTCTTTAGGAAATGAAGGTGCTATATTAATTACCCAAAACCAAACTTACAAAGTAAAATCTCCACAAGTTAATGTTAAAACCACAGTTGGCGCTGGCGATAGCATGCTTGCCGGAATAATTTATAGTTTAAGTAATGGGCATAATTTACACCAATCACTTAAATACGGTGTAGCCTGTGGTACAGCCGCAACATTAAATTTTGGTAGTAAATTGTGTGAAGTAGCCGATGTTGAAAAAATATACAAACTTTTAGAGTAAATATTTACAGTTATGGCAGGTGCAATTTTTATAGTTGAGGTGTTTAAAAAATGCCAATATAAACAGTAAAAAATGCCTTTGATAAAAATTTTCAGCAGCAACAAAAACCTTACATTGTTAGCAAACTTGTAAAATCTTTAATAATATTTTTAAGTACATGACAAAAAGCTAAACAAATTGTTTTCTAATGATTTAAAGCCCGTCAGAAGAAATTTTGAAAGATAATCTAATCCATATTTGAAT
>REAS01000036.1 GCA_004294495.1 Sphingobacteriales bacterium | reverse complement strand
CTGCCGGCAGGCAGGCTAGGCCGTCCCCAATCGCACACCTGTTCAATGTAAATAAATCCTATTATTAAAAGTCCATCCACAGTTTTTGGCGAAGAGCCAAATAAATTAATGCTTATTTGGATGTAAAGCAACTATTTTAGCTCAAATAAATATCCAAAAATTAGATTATCGTTATTGAAATCTGTTTTACTAAAAACGAAACAATTTTGCTTTTTTTACCCCTCCTCCATACCAAAAAGCACCATAATATGGCCTTTTAAAATAGCTTTTACTTCCTCAATATCTAACAAATGCCTCAATTCTTGCTGTAAAGAAGTAACGGCTTTATCATCAATACCGCAGGGAATAATGTTGTTAAAATAGCTTAAATCGGTATTTACATTAAATGCAAAGCCATGCATAGTTACCCAGCGACTGCAACGTACACCAAGGGCGCAAATTTTTCGGGCTTTATTTGCATTTTCGGCATCTAGCCATACTCCTGTAGAGCCAGTTAAACGGCCAGCTGTAATGCCATAATCACGCAGGGTTAAAATTACCGCTTCTTCCAAAGTGCGTAAGTAAAGGTGTATATCGGTAAAAAAATTATCTAAATCTAAAATGGGATAACCTACAATTTGTCCTGGACCGTGGTAGGTAATATCGCCGCCACGGTTTATTTTATGGTATTGGGCGTTTGCAGTTTGTAAGCCAGCTTCATCCAGCAATAAATTATCGGCTTTGCCACTTTTACCTAAAGTGTAAACGTGTGGGTGTTGTACAAAAATTAAATAATTGGGGGTGATTTTTTCATCATCGGGATGATTGCGGTTGGCTACTTTTAGTGCTACAGTTTGCGCAAAAATTTCTTCTTGCTTATCCCAAGCTTGTTGGTAATCTAGCAAACCCCAATCGGCGAAAGCCACTTTTTTGTTTTTTACCATCTTTTTTTAATTAGCTATTGGCATGTACATAGCCTAACATGTAATTATCTATTTGTTTATAAAATACGGTAAAGTTATCGTTTTGTTGGTCTTTTATAATGGAGGCATTAAAACTACCGTTGTGGTTAAAAGTAAATGGCTGCAATAATATGTTGTTTTTAAACGATGTCTCTCGCTCACCATTTAGTTTGTATAACGCTTCTTTTGCGCACCAGCAAGCGTATAAGTAAGGTACAGTATTTTGAGTGTCTATATGTGCAAACTCGGTATCGCTCATAAATTTATGGGCGATTTTTTCTATTTTGGGTTTAATAATTTCAATATCGATACCTACTTTTTTGCTTTCGCTGATGATAACCGCCGCATAACCGTACGAGTGGCTAAGCGATATATGGTGCGATTGGTTTTCGAGGTAAGGCTTTCCGTTTTCATCGCAACGTACATCAATATAATCATCTGTTTTTAACATTTTTCTTAACAAAACCCTAGTAGCTAACCATTGTAAGTTTCGTTTTTCGCCCACCAATTTGCGTAAAAAATCAAGTTCATGCGTTTTTAGCTGTAGCTGATTTTCTAATTCTTGTGCGGTTTCTTTTATTTCCCATAAGGCTATGGTGGTTTTAAAACCTAAATTTTGTTCAAAAACAATGGGCATAATTATAATGGTGTAATTTGCTGTAAAAATATTTTAAATTAATCATATTTTAGCATCCCCAAAAAGGTATTATGATATTATCAGACAAACGTATTTTAGAAGAAATAGAAGCAGGTAATATTATTATCGAACCTTTTAAAAGGGAATGTTTAGGCACAAACTCGTACGATGTGCATTTAGGGAAATATTTGGCCTGTTATAAAAACCGTGTTTTAGATGCTAAAAAACATAACGAGATTGAGCATTTTGAAATTCCAAAAGATGGTTTTGTGCTGCAACCCAACACCTTGTATTTGGGCGTTACGGTTGAATATACCGAAACCCATAAACAAGTGCCTTTTTTAGAAGGAAAATCAAGCACTGGGCGTTTAGGTATTGATATACACGCCACTGCTGGCAAAGGCGATGTTGGCTTTTGTAATACTTGGACGTTAGAAATATCGGCCACACAACCCGTAAAAATTTATGCTGGTATGCCTATTGGGCAACTTATTTATTTTGAAGTGCAAGGCGAAATACTAAACTTTTACAACACCAAAGGCAACGCAAAATACAACAACAAAACTACCAAACCGGTTGAAAGTATGATGTGGAAAAATGAGTTTTAGGTATGCACATAAAATCCGCGTAAAGCGATAAAAATTAAAACATAAAATAATAAAAATATGAGACAAAATATATCATCAGGTTCACCTTGGGAAGAGGTAATTGGCTATAGCCGAGCAGTAAAAATTGGTAACGTGGTAGAAATATCGGGTACTACAGCATCGTCGGATGCGGGAATTGTAGGCAAAAACGACCTTTATGCACAAACCAAATTTATATTAGAAAAAGTTAATACAGTTTTAGCCGAAGCTGGTGCAACTATGCAACACGTGGTACGTACACGTATGTTTTTAACAAATATTAAAGAATGGGAGTTGGCGGCAAAAGCCCACGGCGAGTTTTTTAAAGATATTAAACCCGTTACCACAATGGTAGAAGTTAGCAATTTGATTGACGCCGATATGCTTATAGAAATTGAAGTTAGCGCAATAATTTCTTAATATTTATCCTTTTTTCTCAATAATAGAAAAAACAGAGTTACATTTTTCGCACCAATACTTTTTAAAGTTTTGGTTGCGAAAAATTAATTTTTCAAAAAATTTTCGTTTTGCCCTACATTTAAAAGGTAGATAACAATTAGGGCATAAAGGTAAATTTTTAGGTTCGTTAATATTTATGGTTGGGGTTTGATTTTTGGGCATAGTTAAAAATTTTATATATTAATTACGAAAATTAACAGCGTACAGTTTTTTTTAAACAATAATAGTGCCTAATTATCTTCAAAGGTATTTTATTGATTGAGAACCTAAAAATTAATTTTTTTTCAAATTTTTCTTAATTGTAAAAAAAGGTTATTATTGGCAAACCTTTTATAAACCATAAAAAAAATTATGAACCAGTTAAACAATTACGTTATTACAGATAATAGTGCAAACCCTGCACCATTAGGCCTATTAGGCTTTGGCTTAACCACAGTATTGCTAAATATACACAATGCTGGCTATTTTGAAATGAACTCGATGATTTTTGGAATGGGCATTTTTTATGGTGGCATAGCACAAATTATTGCTGGTATAATGGAGTCTAGAAAAAACAACACTTTTGGGTTTACTGCATTTATATCTTACGGCTTTTTCTGGCTTTCGTTGGTAGCACTTTTAGTAATGCCTTAAATCCGCAGGCCTAATATTAGGCAGTTTGCTAAATTATTTTATGGCTTAAAAATATGTTTTTGGGTTTTAAAAATTGCTTTTTCAAAAA
>REAS01000139.1 GCA_004294495.1 Sphingobacteriales bacterium | reverse complement strand
GTAATAAACCCGAGAGGGTTTATTGTGCTTAAATTAATTTTGTTTAAGTTAAAATATTTTTTATTCTTATGGCAAAGTTAAATGCGTTTGCCCTGGGTAATTGCTTGGTTAACCTAAGAAAATATAAAACTAATGGTACTGCTTCGCTTTTTGTCTTTAAATCTGCGTTTTCATAATACTAAATACTAATTTAGATTAAAAATTTTGGAGTTAAGTTGATAGAAATGATTTACAAAACCGATAAATTGTGTATTGTATCATAATTAACAATCTAAATGAGGTTATTAAATAAATTTTAGGTAAGTAAAATATTTAAATCTTTAAGCGGTAAGTTGTACGTAAGCAATTGGTGCATTTGTATCTTTTTAGAGATAAAAATGGTAATAAAAATTTAATCATTTTAGCTCGGGGTATTCTATTGTCGAGAACTCGGCTACAACCTCTGCATTTGGGCTTGGCTTGGGCTGTAATATTGTTAGGCGCAAAAGTGAGTGTCATTTTTTTTTATGTTAATTGAGTGAGTAATTCAAATATAGTACGTCAATGTTAAATTAAAGTTCCGTTTAATTTAAAAAAAAATGAACATTTTATTTAACAATATTACCGCTATTGTTATTTTGCTAAATAGATTTCGCTATAAATATAGCAATATGAAGCTGAATTATTTTATTTTAGGATAATTTTATACATATGCCCGAACTATTTTGATTAGTTTCCTAAAAAATGCTATTTAATGTAAGAACGGAAGCCATAAAATTTACTTAGAAAACCAAATACATGAAATATCAGCAAACAATTGCTTTATTAACAGCAATAAAAATTATCTAATGGTTATTATTGCTCCACTTATGGTAAAAAAAGATTCATTTTGTTGTTTTTGCGATATTTTAGGCATAGATATCCGATAAAACTGCATTTTTTTAATTTTTGAGTGCTTACGTTGTTTACATACTTTGCTGTTTAGCCATTATAGCCAACAATATTAAACAAGTATTTTTGATATAAAATGTGCCTTTTTATCGTATTTGTATACAATATTATATTTATTTATAACAGGCAATAAGGGTAACTGTGTACCTTAAAAATAGATTATGGGTTTCCACAAAAAATTTATTAAATATTTAATTTAAAAACTCTCTCTGATTTTAATCAAAACTAAATCTAGTAAGTTTGTATTACCATTTTAAATTTCGAAACAAATTTGTTAGTTTTTGAATTAATAATGCGCACCTTTGTTGCAATAATGAAAAATAAAATTTACAATACTAAAGTAGCACATAAAATATGTTCCTTTTTGTTGCTTTTTTGTTTAGTATTTATTTCACTAGCACAAGCTTTTCACCACCACGAAAACCACAACCATAACAATAAAAGTGTAAACGGCCACTTTAAGCAAAATTTTACAAAACAAATCAGCAAAACTTGCCAAATTTGTAAGTTTATACTAAATAACAATCAAGAAAAAGTATTAATTGCTAATCAGTACTATAACTTTAAACAAACTACAAATATTGAGTTGCTACATCCCAAAAAATATGTAGCATTTTATTCACACAAACATCTGTCTCTTTTTTCGGGAAGTAGCCCTCCAACAACCTAACCTATTTGTATTTTTTAAACAATTAAATCAAACTATTAAATTAATATTTAGTGGATTTGCCATTATTTAATTTGTTTAAAATAATTACATAAAGTCGATTTCAAATCAACATTCTAACATATCAAACAAAATTTTATCTCACAATAATGAGAGTAAAAATCGGACTTAAAATTTGGTTAATTTCAAATATTATTATTGCCATTACGTTTACTAACGCATTGGCTCAAAACTGCAACAATCTAATTTTTGGCACTATTAAAGATGCCAAAACAAAAGAAATTTTACCAGGTGCCAGTATAAGCATCAAAGAAGTTAAGCAATTTAGCATAGTTGAAGAAGATAGCCACTACCATTTTAACCAACTTTGCAATGGCAAATACACTTTGCAAATTAGTTTTGTGGGTTACCAAAATAAAGATATTAGTTTCGAAATAAAAAAAACAGCCACCGAAATAAACGTTTTTCTAACACCCATTTCTTCTCAACTATCGCAAGTTAATGTACAAGGGCAAGTAGCTTTACATAAACTTTTACAAACGCAATCGCAAATAAAGGGTAAAGATTTAGAACTTTCGCAGGGCTTATCGTTGGGCGAAGCTTTAAAAGCTATTCCAGGTTTAAGTTCTATACAAACTGGGCCATCTATTTCAAAACCCGTAATTCATGGTTTACACTCAAATAGAGTTTTAATTTATAATAACGGCGTTAGGTTAGAAGGCCAACAATGGGGAAGCGAACACGCCCCCGAAATCGACCCTTTTATAGCTAACCAGATAACCGTAGTAAAAGGTGCAGCTAGTGTATTATATGGGTCTGATGCGCTCGGAGGCGTAATTTTAGTAGAACCTAAACCCCTAGAATTTAATAAAACTTTAAAAGGTAATGTAAACCTAGTGGGCATGAGTAATAATGGGATGGGGGCAATATCTACCTTAGTAGAAGACGCTATGGGCAAAAACGCTAATTTTGCTTGGCGTTTACAAAGCACTGTTAAAATTGCGGGCAACTCAAAAACTCCAGATTATTATATGCAAAATACTGGTTTTAACGAAAAAAATGCCGCATTAACATTTGGGTACAAAGGAGATAAATTTAATGCCGAATTATTTGCAAGTACTTTTAATACTAAACTAGGAATTTTTACTGGCTCGCATATAGGGAGCACTACCGATTTAACAAACGCCATAAATCAACCAGAGCCTCTTGCTATCTATCAATCAAACTTGAATTATAAAATAGATAGGCCTTACCAAAATGTAAGCCATAACCTTGTTAAATTAAAAATAAGTTACCCTTTGGGGGATGTTGGAATGCTACATGCCCAATACAGCACCCAACAAAATAACCGTGAAGAGTATGATGTAGTAAGAGGGTCGGTTGGTAAAGGTTATCAGTTAAAATTTGATTTAAACACCCAAAACGCCGAAATATGTTTAGACCATAGTTTACTCCCCGGCTTACAAGGCAATATGGGTTTACAAGGTATGTACCAGCAAAATTATTACGATGGCCGAGACCTTATACCATTTTTTACTAGCTATAATGGTGGGATATTTTTAATTGAAAAATATACCAAAAACAAACTATCGGTAGAAGGTGGCTTGCGCTACGATTACAAATATATGCAAGCAAGAGTGCGCCAAAATCGAAAAGACAGCAAAAGCCCGGAAATACAACCAAAGTTTAATTTCGACCGAGTAAGTGTAACCTTGGGTGCTGCATACCAGATTTTATCCGATGTAAAATGGAGTAATACTTTGGCCAAAGCTTGGCGACCGCCAGCTATTAACGAATTGTTTAGCGATGGTTTACATCATGGTAGTGCATCGTACGAAAAAGGAGATATTAACTTAAAAGAAGAGTCATCACTAAATTTTACATCAGGCATAAGCAAAACTAACGGAAAACTAACTGGCGAAATAAGTGCTTATGTAAACCATATTGACAATTACATTTATTTAAAACCCGATTTACAACCAGTATTAACAGTTCAAGGCGCTTTTCTGGCATTTAGTTATACACAAGTAAATGCAAGGTTTACAGGTGTCGATTTTTTTACACAATATCAGTTTAATAACTTTTTCAAAACCGCTATCAAATATTCGCTGGTTAGGGCTTATAACTTAGCTAATAATAAACATTTAGAATTTATACCTCCCGATAAGATATCCTTAATTTTACAAGCCAAAATAAACGATACCAAAAAAGTTAAAAATACCAGTTTAGATGTAACAATAAATCACTTTGCAAAACAATGGCGAGTGTTAGCAGCACAAGACTTTGCACCTACGCCCAACCCTGCTACCCTAGTAAATGTGGATTTGAGCAGCCAAATATTTTGGGGTAAAAATCATTTTAATATTAGCTTAAGTTGCATTAATGCATTTAATACACGCTACCGCGATTATCTAAACCGCTTTAGATATTATGCCGACGAAACAGGGCGTAATTTTATACTGCGACTACAAGTACCTATTGGTAAAAACACACCATCAAAAATTTAATTAATTATTCACTTATAAAATCAATAAAAATGAAAACAAACACAAAATTATCACTTATCGCTTTTATGGCATTTAGTTTAGCCATAAGTTCTTGTAAGAAAGACAAAAAAGAATTACCCCCAGTAGATGAAAGCGAACTTATTACCACCATTAAATTACAATTCACAAACGCATCAAATGCAACCGATATAAAAACTTATACTTGGAGAGATATTGACGGAGATGGTGGCGCAGCCCCTGTTATAGAAGAAATACTATTAGCAGCCAACACAAATTACAACATGGAAATTGTCAAAATACTTAACGAAACCACTACACCTCCCGAAGATATTACAGAGGAAATTGCCGAAGAAGATTACGACCATTTATTTGTTTACAAACCGAGTGCTGATCTTCTAACATTACAAATTACAGATAAAGACAAAAATAACCTTAATGTTGGGTTAATGGGTTTAGTAACGACAGGTGCAGCAAAAAACGGCACTTTACAAGTAGTTTTACGCCACCAACCAGGTGTAAAAGATGGCACTGAAGCTCCAGGAAGTACAGATTTTGATATTACTTTTAATGTTAAAGTTCAATAATTAATTATTAACAATATTCAATTGTTGCTCAAAATCAACCAAAAAAACATTTAATCATAAAAACCTGCTTAAATAAAACAAGCAGGTTTTTTGTTTTTACTAAAATTTAGCTACCATTTTGTTATTGTAGAATTTGTATAAAATTTTCTTTTTGAAAAACAACGGATATTACTCAATGGCGGCCGATAGTCCCGCTATACGTTGCAAGGTTTTTGCAAATTATTTTTTTACATTAAAAAGCAATGGTAAAAGCAAAAACGCTTTTCACTGCTATCGGGTTTATTAACTAGAGTTAGAACGGGGAAAACACTGGTTTTTTTAGACAACTCAAAATATAAATTACCCCAAATGTTTAGCTTTAGTTCACGCCCTAAAATTTACATTAATGTTTGCCCATAAACAGGTTGTTTTTATATAAAATGTGCCTTTTCATCGATATTATTATGAAACAATTGTATCGATTTATAACAAGCAAAGATGACAACTGACTTTCCTAAAATAAATTGCGGGTTTCCCTTAAAAGACTATTTATTAGCACTGCCGGCTAATTACAAAAAAATTATATTTGCCTTAAAATTTAAACAGTAATTAATATTTTAAGTAAGATGCCCGAATTAGCAGTTAGAGAATACATTTTAGAAAATAGCAAAGGCTCAATAGTTGGAATATGTAATTTTGGAGCTGCGGTTACAAAATTTTGTGTTACCGATAAAAATGGAGATCTTATTGATGTTGTTTTAGGGTTTAAACACTTAGCCGATTACCAAAATAACCCATGTTTTTTGGGTGTAACCGTAGGCAGGTATGCCAACCGAATTGCCAATGCTGTTTTTAATTTAGAAGGAATAGCGTATAAATTGCCCATTAACAACTCCCCAAATTGTTTACATGGCGGTTTTAATGGTTTTCAGCATCAATTATGGGATGTAAAAAATATTACTAAAACCAGCATCACATTATCTTTTATCTCGGCACATTTAGAAGGAGGTTTTCCAGGTAATTTAGCGGTAAACGTAAATTTTGAATTAACCGAAACCAACGAATTGGTGATTAATTACACTGCACAAACTGATAAAACAACGGTTATTAATTTAACAAACCACGCTTATTTTAACCTTAACGGCCATAGTGCGGGCTTATGCACCAAGCATTTGTTAAAAATTAATGCTCAGCACTTTACTCCTACCAATAATGTTGCTATACCCACGGGCGAATTAAAATCAGTAAAAAACACTCCTTTTGATTTCGAGGATTTTAAAAAAATCGACGAACATATTGAGCATGCTAATGAACAGATTGCTTTTGGTAAAGGTTACGATCATAATTTTGTTTTAAACCAATACAACGGTAATTTGCATCTTGCTGCAGAAGTAATTGGTGACCAAACTCAAATTAAATTGCAGGTTTTTACAACCGAACCCGGTTTACAGTTTTACACAGGCAACCATTTAAATGATAAGGCATTCGGAAAAAACAATGTTCCCTATGGTTTTAGAGAGGGGTTTTGTTTAGAAACTCAGCACTTCCCCGATTCTCCAAATCAACCAAATTTCCCAAATACGGTTTTAAAACAAGGCGAAGATTTTAAATCTACAACTATTTATAAAATAATTGTTTAAGGGCAAGTAAAACCTGCCCTTATTTATTATTCTTTAATAAATTTAGTTAAACCTAAACTTTTTCCTGTGGCATTGTTTTGTATTTCTAATAAATAAATTCCGATTGGTAAATTGCTAACGTCAATTTTAGCGTTTTTGCCTTTAAGGTTGTTTATTTCTTCTATTTTTCTACCGCTAATATCATATACTAAAATACGTACTGCAGTATTAATATTTGCATTCCAATTTACATTTAGTACTTCTTTTACTGGATTTGGGAAAACAGTAATTAAATTATTGTTAGCTAAATCAAAATCAACTATTACTACATTGGAAGTTTGTTGACTAGCATCTTTATCAAACGTTATAATTTTATAATAGTTTAAACCAATTACAGGGCTATTATCTAAATAGTTATAGTTGATTATAAAATTTGAGTTACCAGCAGAGGCCTTTGTTGCAATAGTTTTAAAATCTATACCATTATTAGAGCGTTGTATTTCAAAACGATCAACATTTTTTTCGCTTAAAGTTTCCCACTTTAACAAACAACCATTATTTTGTTTTTGAGCGGTAAAATTGGTTAATTGTATCGGTAATGGCTGTATTTTTATACCCGTAATTATTAGCGCATAGTTTTGCGAGCCGCTAAATAATTGGCCTTTGTGCGATACTATTAAAGTATAATTTTCGCCCTCAATATTTTCATTGGTTGGTACTTGTTCAATATTATCAACCGTATTATTACCCTGTGTAGCTGCGTTAGCCGGGTTATCGGCATCTAGTTTCCATGGTTGGTAAGTTATAT
Source organism: Sphingobacteriales bacterium (assembly GCA_004294495.1). Taxonomy (GTDB): domain Bacteria; phylum Bacteroidota; class Bacteroidia; order Sphingobacteriales; family Sphingobacteriaceae; genus Pseudopedobacter. The sequence continues at coordinate 7,480 of REAS01000139.1, read as the reverse complement.
TTCCTTTTTTAATTATTAAATCTAAATCGTTAACTAACTTAGGGGTACGACTGTTTAATACGCCCTCTGTTGTAATGGCACCTGGGGGGTCTAACCAGCAAATTGTTGCTTTAACAGCTTCTAAACCAGACGCAACAAAACTTTGAGAAAACTGTGCACCTTGCGCTAAGGTGCCTTCAATAATTACAGCATTTATACCATTATTTTTTATAACATTTGCTGCCTTTTCTGTATTTAATAATCCCCAACCGTAACTATAATCGGGGCCGGGAGTTGTACCCGCTTCGTCGGTTGTGTGTATTGCCAAACCTCTTAACGTAGCCGACTGCATAAAATTACCCGCGTTTAATTGTGCATAATACTCTTGTAAAAGTATTAGCGAACCGCTAACGTTTGGGGTTGCCATTGATGTGCCACTACTGGTGCGATAGGCCGTTGTTGAAGTATTTGAACAAGAAAATACAGATACACCTGCACCCACTAAATCGGGTTTAATACGTCCATCATCGGTGGGGCCCCAACTACTAAATGAAGACATTTCTATATCTGACGGTTGATTTATACTTGTTAGTACGCCTCTAATGGCACCAACGGTAAGGCTGTTTTTTGCGGTTGCTGTGGTAGTTAATATATCAAAACTATCGTTACTACTAAGCCCAGCTGGTCTATTACCTATCAATGTTGGTTCCATTGCACCATTTTGGTACCCCCAGTAAGGTTCACCAACTACTGGGCCATTATCTGTACGAGAGTTTCCGGCAGCCTGTACTGGCAAATAATAGGGTGCGTTGTAACAAATCTCATCCCATTTTCTAGTATCTGAGCTATAATAGCCAAATTTGTAATCCTCTGGCTGACCTATAATTCCTTCCCACTCCCACCTAGCAGGGCTTACTGTATTGTTCAAATACCAACCAGCAGTATTTCCATAAGAATGATTAGAAACCAACAAGTTAGGAGCAGCTGTTATCATCTCTGATAAATCGTTATCAAAATCGTAAGCTAAAAGACTTTTAATACCCCAAGCCATACCTCTGGCATTTACATTTGTTCCGTTTGCTACCATAGTACCTGCTACGTGAGTTGCATGAGACGATGGAGTTGTAGCAGCATCTACGTTAACAATTCGCCCATTTAATTCTTGGTGATTTCCAAGTAATTGGCCACCATCCCAAATGGCTAATTTACCGGTCATAAAATCACTAGATCCGTTAATGTTAACCCCTAAACTACCATTTTGGTAAAGCGAATTAGTGCGAGTTGTAGCAGCACTTGTTGTGTTATTAAAAGTTTTAAGATATTTTGGGCGGCCCAAATCATCAATGCCTTGTAACAATCTTACGGTACCATCTTTACTTATAGTTAAAGTATCCAAATTGTATTTTTCAGCAATTTGATATGCTTTTTTTCTATTTTCGGAAGCTTTAAGCTGATATATATTAGATAGCTTTTCTAACGTTTTTTGCTGTTTTAAAGTAACAAGTTTACCCGTATTTTGGGCAACCCCTTGTAATGATATTGTTAATGAAAGTAAAATGAATATGTAAAGTTTTTTCATTATGTTAAAATTTGGTAAGGCTATTATAAGATTTTGATTTAAAGATTGTAAAATTAAATTATATAATTACAATTAAATAGATTAACTCTTAAAATTAAAAAAAATATGGATTGTTAAAAATCAATAATATAGTTTTCAATATTAAAACTCTTCTCTATTTTTTATAAAATCAAACAATTGATTTATGGGCTTTTCTAAAATATAACCCACATTAACTTCATACTGTTCACAAACTTTTAATAAACTATTTTTAAAATTAAAGGCAATTGAGCCTACAAAATGCGTTTTGTATTGCTTAAAATTTGGATAAATTACAATATTATTTAATACATAATCGGTAAAACTGTTAGTAAGAATATCTTGAATGTAAGGGTCATCCTCAAACGCACTCATAAACATTGCAAAAGACGCTAAATAATAATTTGCTAAAGGCTTTTGATAAATATTTTTAATTATTGTTTCTTTATTTATTTGATATATTTTTTGAAATGCAGCGGCCAAATTAATCGGCATTTTTTTATATAAAAAATCGGTAATTAATTTTTTACCAAAGTAAGTTCCCGATGCTTCGTCGCCTAAAATATAACCTAAACCCGAGTTTATTTCCTTAACTTCATTCCCATCAAAAAACGAAATATTAGACTCGGTACCTATAATACAATTTAAACCAGGCAGGTTTCCACAAGTAGCATAGGCCGCACCAGTTAAATCGGTCTCAACACTAACAAAAGCGTTTACAAATTTTGAAGTGAGCGCATTTGAAACAAATTCTCGCCTATCGGGAGAGTTACAACCCGCCCCAAAAAAGAATATTTCTTTAATTTTTGAAGCAAATGGTGCAAATTTGTTTTGGTGAGATAGGATACGAAATATTTCTTTTTCGGTAGAAAAAATGGGATTTATACCGGCGGTTTCAAAACTCTGTGTATCGCCAATGGGCAATAAAAGTTTCCAATCTGTTTTTGATGATCCGCTATCGGCAACTAACAACATTTGTAATAAAATATTTAACTGCCTTTAGGCGTAGTTTGTTAAAATTTTTAAACCTATAAATTATTTTTAAACAATTTAGTAAATATAGAATTTAAAGATGAGGATGATATCATTACCATTTGCTGTAAAAAAGCTCACAACAAAATTGCGGGCTCTTATATTGAAACTAAAAATTATTTTTATTCTTCCACAATCTCGCTATTAAGCGATTTTTCAACAACTTCTTCTTCTTTAAAATAACGTTTTTGATATAATAAAATAAATATTACGCCTATAGAAATTGAAGCATCGGCTAAATTAAAAACGGGTCTAAAAAATATAAATTCCTCGCCACCCCAAAAAGGAACCCAAGCCGGAAAATTGCCTTGAATTAACGGGAAATAAAGCATATCAACCACACGGCCGTGAAAAACTTTCTCGTAACCGTATATAACGCCATACAAAACCGAATCAATAATATTACCCAATGCGCCTGCAAAAATAAAGGCTACATTCAAAATTAAACCACGGTTATATTTGTTTTTTATAAGGTGTACTAAGCCATAGCCAATGCCGCCAACGGCAATTATACGAAAAAGGGATAAGGCCAGTTTACCCAACTCGCCACCAAACTCCATACCAAAAGCCATTCCGTTATTCTCAGTAAAATGAATGATGAACCAGTTGCCTAGTACATTAAACTCTTGCCCTAAAAACATATTGGTTTTAACCCAAGTTTTAAGGGCTTGGTCTAATACTAATATAAAAAGTATGGCAATAATAGGTTTGTTATAACCTTTCATTTTAGTATTGTTTTAGCTTGGCTTCCATACTTAAAGTTGCGTGAGGTACAGCTCTTAAACGCTCTTTTGGAATTAAGTTGCCAGTTTCGCGGCAAATGCCGTACGTTTTGTTTTCTATTCGTACCAAAGCCGATTCTAAACTTTCGATAAACTTTTTTTGCCTTGCTGCCAATTGGTTTAACTGTTCTTTTTCTAACGTTGCCGACCCATCTTCTAAGGTTTTGTAAGTACCCGCAGTATCATCTGTACCGTTAGAGTTTGGGTTACTCATTGATTTTGCCAGAGCCAATAATTCTTCTTGTGCGCTTTTAAGTTTACCTGCTATTAAATCTCTAAACTCTTGTAAATCAGTATCTGTATATCTATTTATTGCCGTTTTTCCCATTTTTTAATTTTTCTGTAATGCTATTATTAATTGTATATCTTGTATTTCTATGGTGTTACCTGTGTTTAAATTATCAACTAAAGTAAGGCTATCTGCCAAAGTTTCGGCGCAAATATAAAATAAATTATCGGCCACCGATTGTGCAATTAATGTATGTTTTTGCAATTGAACATTAATTTTATCGGTAACTTCTAAACCTAACTCTTTACGTAAATTTTGTATGCGGTTTATTACCTCGCGGGCAATACCTTCGCTTTTTAATTCATCAGTTAAAGTAACATCTAAAGCAACAGTTAGTTTGCCTAAATTGGCCACTTGCCAACCGGGTACATCTTCGGCAATAATTTCTACATCTTCGGCCTCAATAACATAAGCTGTATTTTCTATTGCCACGCTGCCATTTTGCGTTAAAGTTTCTATTTGTTGTTGGGTAAAATTGCTAATTGCTTCGGATACCAGCTTCATATCTTTACCTACTTTTTTACCTAAAGATTTAAAGTTTGCCTTAATTTTCTTTTTTATAAAACCGCTGGTATCGTTTATATACGCTATTTCTTTAATGTTAGTTTCGGATAAAATAAGCTCTTTTACCAACTCAACTTTAGCCTCGAATGTAGTATCTAATACTGGCAATAAAATTTTACCTAAAGGCTGCCTTACATTAATACCTACTTTTTTACGTAACGATAGCACCATCGACGATATGTTTTGCGCTAGTTCCATTCGTTCTTCTAATTCAGCATCAACCAAATTGACGTTATAAGTTGGGAAATTTGTTAGGTGTACCGATTCTTGATCTTCTTTTTGAGTTACCGAGTTTAAATCGTTAAACAACCTATCGGCAAAAAATGGTGCAATAGGGCTCATTAATTTGGCTACCGTAATTAAGCAGGTGTAAAGTGTTTGGTAAGCCGATAGTTTATCGTTGTTTCCGGCTACATCGGTTTTCCAAAAACGACGGCGACTAAGCCTCACAAACCAATTGCTTAAATGCTCATCTACAAAACTTTGTATAGCTCGGGCGGCTTTGGTAGGTTCAAAATCTTCGTAAAAACCATCAACCTGTTGGGTTAAGGTGTTTAATAACGATAATACCCAACGGTCTATTTCGGGGCGTTGGCTGCTTTCTAAATTCGCCTCAGCGTAATTAAATTTATCAATATTGGCGTAAAGCGTAAAAAATGCGTAGGTATTATAAAGTGTGCCAAAAAATTTACGGCGTACTTCGTCTAATCCTTCTAAACTAAATTTTAAATTGTCCCATGGCGATGCATTGCTAATCATATACCATCGGGTTGTATCGGCACCATAGGTGGCTATGGTGGCAAAAGGGTCGATGGTGTTGCCCAAACGTTTCGACATTTTATTGCCGTTTTTATCCAACACCAAGCCGTTTGATACCACGTTTTTAAACGCCACGCCATCGGTTAACATTACCGCTATGGCGTGAAGTGTGAAAAACCAACCACGGGTTTGGTCAACACCTTCGGCAATAAAATCGGCCGGAAAAGCAGTTGCAAAACCATCACCGAAAGGCAAATTAGGGTTAGCCGCATTTTTATTTAAACCCCATTGGGCATAAGGCATTGCACCACTATCAAACCAAACATCAATTAAATCTAGTTCGCGAAACATTTTTTCGCCCTTGGGCGATACCAAAATAACATCGTCAACAAATGGGCGGTGTAAATCTTCCAAACGGAAGTTTTGCGGCATAAATCCCGCCGTAGCGGATTTATCAATTTCATTATTTAGCTGCTCAATAGAGCCTATGCAAATTTCTTCGCTACTATCGGCAGTGCGCCAAATAGGCAAAGGAGTACCCCAGTAACGTGAGCGAGATAAGTTCCAATCTACCAGATTTTCCAGCCAATTGCCAAAACGGCCAGTGCCTGTACTTTCGGGTTTCCAGTTTATGGTTTTGTTAAGCTCAACCATTCGCTGTTTTACGGCAGTGGTTTTTATAAACCAACTATCTAACGGATAGTACAATACAGGCTTATCTGTTCGCCAACAATGTGGGTAACTGTGTTCGTATTTTTTAACATCAAAGGCTTTGTTATCCTCTTTTAGTTTTATGGCAATAAGTACATCGGTGGGTTTAAAATCTTTTTCGGCCCGCTCGGCATCGCTATAATATTCTTCTTTTACGTATCGGCCAGCAAAATCGCTTACCTCGGCTACAAATTTTCCTTGCTTGTTAACTAACGGAAATTCGTTACCTTTTTCATCAAACACCATTACCGATGGTACGTTGTTTTCTTTAGCTGCCTTAAAATCGTCGGCACCAAAAACCGAGGCAATATGTACTACACCGGCACCATCATCGGTAGTTACAAAATCGGCAGGTATAACCCTAAAAGCGTTTTCCAATAAATTTGGGTTGCTTACATAAGGCATTAATTGGTGATAGCGCAAACCCACCAAATCGTCGCCAGTAAACTCGGCTACAATTTGCCAAGGTGTTGCCCCTTTTGGGTTATCGGCGTAAGCTTTAAAATCGCCATTTTGTTGCTCGGCTTTAAAGTGTTTGGCTACTAAATTTTTAGCCAAAACCACACTAACCGGCTTAAAAGTATATTGGTTAATTGTTTTTATTTTAACGTAAGTGATTTTTTTGCCTACTGCTAGGGCACAGTTCGATGGTAAAGTCCAAGGCGTGGTTGTCCAAGCTAAAATGGCGGTATCTTCATCCTCGTTATCAAACAAAACCGAAATTAATGGGTGGTTTTGATTTTTAACTGGCCTAAATTGTGCCACTATCGATGTATCTTTTACATCTCGGTGAGTACCCGGTTGGTTAAGTTCGTGAGAACTTAAACCTGTACCCGCCGCTGGCGAATAAGGCTGTACGGTATAACCTTTGTACAATAAATTTTTGGCGTGTAGTTGTTGTAAAATCCACCAAAGGGTTTCAATATATTCGTTTTTATAGGTAATATACGGGTTTTCTAAATCAACCCAGTAGCCCATTTTTTGGGTAAGGTCGTTCCAAACATCGGTATATTTCATTACTTCGGTACGGCAGGCATCGTTATAATCTTGCACCGAAATTTTTTTGCCAATATCTTCTTTCGTAATGCCTAAAGCTTTTTCAACAGCAAGCTCAATAGGCAAACCGTGGGTATCCCAACCACCTTTACGCTTAACTTGATAGCCTTTTAGGGTTTTGTAGCGGCAAAAAATATCTTTTATCCCCCGCGACATTACGTGGTGAATGCCTGGCATACCGTTTGCGCTGGGCGGCCCTTCGTAAAAAGTATAAGGCATAGTGCTTGGCCTATTGGTAATGCTCTTCTCAAAAATATTGTTCTGTTGCCAGTATTTTAAAACCTCTACACCAATTTCCGATAAATTTAACTGCTTATATTCTTTGTACATCAACGTTTTATAACCTGTTTTTTTAAAACGCAAAGATAGGCATTAGGGCTTAAAAAGAAAACCGTAATTGTTTAATAGTTGTTTTTTTTGAAAAGGAACGGATAGGGTGTTTTGGCGGCCGCTAGCCCCGCTTTGCGTTACAAGGTTTTTGCCAATAATTGGTGCTAAATAAGAGGAGATTGAATTAGCAAAAACGCTTTTCACTGCTATCGGGTTTAGGTTGAACGGGGGGAATTGGGGATTTTTGATTGCAGTAAAAATCTTTTTAGTTTTTAAAACCTATAAACCTGAGTTCGATTAATAAATAAGTAAAAATTTTAGAATATATTGCAAAAAAACAAGAAAGGTTCAGTAATTATTTGTATATTTAAGTGTCTTAAA
>REAS01000138.1 GCA_004294495.1 Sphingobacteriales bacterium | reverse complement strand
GCTTGAAAAAGTTTGTGTTACCCCAATAAAAAATAAATCTATCTTAATAAGCTGGTATAAAGAACTTTATGCTATAAAAAATACAAGTTGGGTTAAATATTTACCCTAAAATATTATGTCCCATTCTATCTCGTTTAGTTTTTAAATAAACTTCGTTATGTTGGTTTGATGCAATTTCTATAGCCACATTTTCTACAACCTCTAAACCGTAGCCAATAAGACCAGCTCGTTTAGTTGGATTATTGCTCATTAAACGCATTTTTTTAACATTTATGGCTCTTAAAATTTGTGCACCAATGCCATAATCTCGTTCATCCATTTTAAAGCCTAATGCTAGATTGGCATCAACCGTATCCATACCGGCTTCTTGTAAATTATATGATTTTAGTTTGTTAACCAAACCAATACCGCGACCTTCTTGGTTCATATATAAGATTACACCTTTGCCTTCTTTCTCTATCATTTCCATTGCTTTGTGTAGCTGTGGGCCACAATCGCATTTGCATGAACCAAAAATATCTCCCGTAATGCAAGAGCTATGTACACGTACTAAAACAGGTTCGTCATCATCCCAACTTCCTTTAATTAATGCTAAATGGTTATCGCCAGTGTTTAGTTGAGTAAAGGCTACCATTTCAAAATTTCCCCATTGTGTAGGTAAATTAATGGCCACTTCTTTCTTTACTAAAGTTTCGGTTTTTAGTCGGTACGAAATTAAATCTTGAATAGAAATGATTTTCATATCCAATTGTTTAGCTAGGATTTTTAAATCGGGCAGACGAGCCATTTCACCGTCTTCGCTCATTATTTCGCAAATTACACCTGCTGGCTCAAAGCCTGCTAAAACGGCTAAATCTATTGCCGCTTCGGTGTGGCCAGCTCTACGTAAAACACCACCATTTTGTGCAATTAAAGGAAAAATATGCCCTGGTCTTCCTAAATCTTCGGGTTTGGTTTCGCTGTTTATTAAGGCTAAAATGGTTTTCGATCTATCGCTTGCCGATATGCCCGTTGTACAACCCTGGCCAATTAAATCTATTGATACTGTAAAATTAGTTTCGAATGTTGCGGTGTTTTTGCCTACCATTAAGTTTAACTGCAAATCTTTACACCTATCAACAGTTAGTGGTACACAAATTAAACCACGACCATGTTTTGCCATAAAATTTACTACTTCGGGTGTTGCATTTGCTGCAGCTGTAACAAAATCGCCTTCGTTTTCGCGGTCTTCATCGTCAACCACAATTACCATTTTGCCAGCTTTAATATCTTCTATTGCTTCTTCTAAGTTGTTCAACATCTTTTAAAAAGATTTTATTACACTTATTGTACGATTATCGTACATTTTAATGTTTTACAAATTTAACTATTTAAATTGTGTTTTGTTTGGATATGTACTAATTGACTTTTATTAGATAAACCGATTTTAATAAATACGAATTTTCTGTTAAACCGAGTTCAATTAATAAGTTTTGTTTGATTAATGATTAGGGCGTTTTTACACGCTCTACGCTCTATCTTTTTTTATTTATCCATCCCCCCGACCCCGAAGGGGGAGATTCGGCGAAAAAAAAGGATGCCGCTGCGATCGTTAACGCAAGAAACGGTTTACACCCCTTATAAACAGCAAATTATATTAGAATCAGCAATCGAACTCAGGTTATTAATATTTATTATAAAACTTAAATTTTTTTCTAAAACTCAAAATTCATCAATTACAAATTAACTAAACTATTTTTGCGTGATGAATACTATAAATTTAAGTGATAAAGTTTTTGAAATATTTATAAGCAATTTAGAAATTTACACCCGAACCGCCGAGTTAGCAAAACAAATAAATTTAGATTTCCAAAACAAAACACCGGTTATTATTGGGGTTTTAAATGGGTGTTTTATGTTTATGGCAAATTTGGTTGCACAAATTTCTACTAATTGCGAAGTTTCGTTTGTTAAAGTTTCGTCGTACCAAGGCGGTACTAAAAGCAGTGGAAAAGTAGATGAGATTTTGGGTTTAGCTATTGATATTGCTGCTAGAGATGTAATTATTGTAGAAGATATTGTGGATACTGGCAAAACCCTACAATTTTTGATCAGTAAAATTGAAACTTTAAAACCCGCATCTGTAAAAGTGGCAACGTTGTTATTAAAACCCGATGCATTAGAAACCCAAATACCCCAAATTACTTACGTTGGTTTTGAAATTGAGAATAAATTTGTTGTGGGTTACGGTATGGATTATAACAACTTAGGGCGTAATTTAAACGACATTTACAAGCTTTGTTAAAAAACTACTTTTATAACAAACCTTGTTTTTCCATATACGATTGCAAAATAATTGTTGCAGCAACTTCATCAACCAATGCCTTGTTTTGTCTAGCCATTTTTTTTAAACCGCTTTGCGCAATAGTTGCTGATGCCATTTTAGAAGTAAAACGTTCGTCCATCATTTCAACTAAAATAGTAGGGAAATTATTTTTTAAAAGCGTTACAAAGCCTTTAACTTGCTGTGCCGATTCAGATAAACTACCATCCATTTGTTTGGGCATACCTACTACAAAAAGTTCTACCTGTTCGGTTAAAAGATATTTTTTTAAAAACTCAACTATATCCTTTGGATGGATGGTAGTTAAACTATTGGCAATAATTTTTAAAGGATCGGTGGCTGCAATGCCTATTCTTTTTGTGCCGTAATCGAAAGCTAAAATGCGTGGCATATTTTATTTTTAAAACAGAGCTAAAATAGCAATTTTTTGTGGTTTGAAATATCATAAATTAAAACTTTAAAAGCCTAAACCCAACTTGGTTTAATTTGGCTGCCTAAAAAAGCATCGTTTACAACGGTTAAATAAATATCTATTTCTTGCTGTAAATCTTCAACGTGAGATATGATGCCCACAATTCTGTTTTCTTTACGCAACTGTTTTAAAGTTTCAAATGCTAATTGCAAAGCTTCTTTATCAAGCGAGCCAAATCCCTCGTCTAAAAAAAAGAAATTTTGGTTGGCTTTATTTTGTTGCTGCACACTTTGGGCTAATGCCAACGCTAAGGATAGCGAAGCCAAAAAAGTTTGCCCGCCCGATAATGTTTTGGCTAAACGGGTTTTGCCATTGTTTAAATAATCGCGTACTAAAAAAACGTTTTTTTGGTTAACTTCTAACCTAAACTGTTGCCTACTAAGGGCATAAAATCTTTGGTTTGCATTGGCACATAAATTTTGTAAATGTACTTGAGCCATATAACTTACAAATCCACTGCCGCTAAAAAGTTGTTTTAAGGTGCTTATGTTGGTTGCCCGGTTTTGCAATTTTTCTAGTTGGGTTGTTAATATTAGTTTTTTTGCTAAGTTTTTAATGGCAATTTCTAAAGCGTTTTTTTCTTTTATAAAATCGGAATTGGTTTGTTCAAATTTTTGGCGAATAAGTAAAAAGTTATCTAAATTTTGTTGGTAAATAAGTGCATCAAATGTTTTACCTGCACAACTATTTTGTAGCTTTTGGATGTTTTGTTTTGCGTTAAATAATTGTTGGTTGTATAATATAACTTGATTTTTAAGGCCTTCAAAATCAAAATTATCAACTAAAATTGCACTTATTTCTTCTTGCGTTTGGATTATAGATTTTTCTAATTCAACCTTTATGTTTTCCTCTATTTTTTGGTGTGTGGTTTGGGCTAAGTTTAGGTTGCTCAATGTATTTTTTTGTTGCTCGGCAAGTGAAATTTCTGTTTTTCCGGCTACTAAAAGTTGGTTGTTAATTTGATTATATTGGGTTTGTATATGGTTAATTTGTTGGCTTATTTGATTGCTTTGTTCTACAAGTTGTGTTTCTGTAAAGTTCTCAAAATCGGCAACAGCCAAAACCTTTATTTGCTTTTGTAAGGTATTTTTTTCGGCTTGTTTAGCAGCTAATTGATTATTAAAATCTGTAATTGCTTGTTTATATTTCTCTAATTCGGCGGTAGCCAAAACTAAGCTTGCTTCTTCTTTTTCTAAAGTTGTTTCGGTAGATTTTATATCTTGTTGCGTTTGCGCTGCGGAAGCAAATTGAGCATTAACCAAATCGATATCGTTAACTTTATAATTTAACCAAATAAATTTTTGTAAATGAGCTTCGGCTTCTTGATTTATCAAATTTAGTTTGCTACTAAAATCAGCTATTTGCTGCAAAATCAATTCCTTTTTATTGGTAAAGTTTAACAGGTTTCGCAAAATTATTTCTAATTCATCATTGTTTTTTTTGTTGTTTTTTATTTGGATGTTAGCCGTTTTTAACTGCTCCTCTACATCTTCTACTTTTAAAATTTGTGGATGATGCGTTGCTCCGCACAACATACAAGGCTCGCCATCGTGTAGCATTTCACTAAACTCGCCCAGTTTTTTTTGGAGGTTATAATTCGCTAATTGGTTTTGCAATTCAACGGTTTGGTTATAAAAACTTTGCTTTAAATCTGCTATATTTTGTTCTGCATTTTGCGGTGTAATTTTATTAGTTGCATTTAAAAAAACGGGGTGTAAAATTTCGTTTTTAATTTGGTTTTCTACTATTTGTAAATTTGCTTTTGAACTTAAAATATCATTGCTAACTGTTTGTATGTTGTTTTGCAATGCTTGGTTTTTTGTAAACCAAGTTTTAAGGTCGGCTAAAACACTTAAATCGGGGAGGTTATTTTTTTGCGATTTTAGCTGTTCTTTTAAATTTATAATTTTAGTATCGGCAGTAGTTTTTTTGTCAATTGCGGTTTCAATAAAATTTTGCCCTTTGGTAATTCGGGAGGTTAAAGTCTGGGTTTCGGTTAGTGTTTTTTGTAACGAAAGTAAGTGTTGATACTCTGCAGCTTCTTGTTTATAATCATCTAATTTTAAATATTGTTCGTTTATAGCAATGCTATTTTTTTCTAAATCTTCTAAATTTTGGATACAAGCTAGATGCAATATATTTAACTCTTCACTGTTTTTTTCAAGCGTTTTTATGTTAGCCTCTAACTCGTTTTTTCGAGAAAAATTATCTTTAAAATGTAGCGTACAATATTCGTAGTTCTTAATTTTTGTTTCGTATTGTTGGTAGGTTTGTTGGTTTCCCAATAAATTATCGAGTTGCTTTTGGCTAATTTCTAATTCGCTAAAAAGAGTTTTAATTTCTTCTTGCAGTTTTATTTGTTTTTCTTTTACAAGGATTTCGGTTTTAAATTTTTCTACTTCTGTTTCTAAACTTTCTACTTTTTTTTCTGCCTCTAAAATCCCCTCGGGTGTAGTTTGTTCAAAATGTACCAACTGGCCGTTTAAAGTGTGTAAAGCTTCGTCGTTTTTTTTCTGCAATGCCGATGTTTGTAACGAAAACTCGTATTTTTCTAATGCAAAAATCTCTTTTAGCATTTTCATTCTGTCGCCTTCGGTAAGCTGTAAAAATTCTTGAAACTTACCTTGCGGAATAATAATGGTACGCTTAAAGTTGGTGTAACTTAAACCCAAAATTTCTTCGGCCGATGGTTTTTCTAATGGCAACCACGTCTCATTTTCTTTTTTGTAAGCACATCTATCCAATGTTTTTACATCTTCAAAATTTTTACTGTTTCGTTTTCCTTTTACGGTAAAACGATACTCGACATCGTCGTGGTTTTTAAAAATAAAATCGATGAATAATTCGTTCGAATTCAAATTCATCATACTATTATTTCTATCGTCGCCTGCTTTGTTTAATCTTTCTGTATCCCCGTAAAGGGCAAAGGATATAGCTTCTAAAATAGAGGACTTACCCGAGCCTACCGCTCCAAAAATACCAAATAGTTGCCCCTCAATTAATTTTGTAAAATCAATAATTTGTGTTTGTTGGTACGAGTATAATCCTTTTATGGTTAATAATATAGGTATCATTCGGCGTTGCTTTGGGCTCTAATTTCTTTAAACAAATCTAACAATTGGATGTTGGGGTTTTGGCCTTTTTTATGGTTAAAAAATTCAACAAAAAGTTCGTCTATATTTTGGTTTAAGTCTCGGCTTTGGGCATCCGAAACAGCGTTATTTAAATTTTTAATTTCGGGTATAATGGTAATAATTCCATCATGGGCGTTAAGTAATTGTTTGCGATTTTCAGCCGTTAAATAATCGTTGGTAACCAAAGTAAGCTCTACCAAAGTATCGGGATTTTCCTGTAACCAAACTATAGCTTCGCTAATTTCATCAAACTTTTTGCGGTGTAAAGGCCTACCTTGAGTTAGTGCTATTTTAGTAATTTTTACTGGCAAGCCATTAGGTTCAACATCTAAAACTACCACATATTTTTGCTGCTGAGCTTCGGCAAAACTATAACTTAATGGACTGCTGCTGTAAACAATTGGGCAGGGTTTATCATCAATTATTTGAAAGCGGTGCAGATGCCCAAGTGCTACATATTGCATTTGTGTGGGTATATTTTGGCTGTAAATTGCTTGTGCGCCACCTAGGTGTAAAATGGGTTTTTCATCGTCGGGTTCGGTGGGTGTTGGGCCATCTTTTTTCATAAAAAACAAATGCGCCATTAAAATATTCACGCCTTTATTATCGCAATAGGTATTTGCTAAAGTTTGCCATTGTTGTTGTAAAATTTGGCGCAGTTCGGCTTCATCATCCTCATTACCTAAAAAAGTTTTTAACCTAAATTCGTTTGCATAAGGAGTAAGCAATATGCGTAATGGGTAATTGTAGTTGGGTATTTTAAGCTCTAAAAATCCAGCTTCACTGCGTAAAACCGCAATGCCATTATCTAGCTCTCCTACGGCAATTTGAGTATCGGGGTAACCCGAAAAAAATATGCCACACTCACGGGCTAATGGGTCTGGGGCTTCAATTCTATCTGGCGAATCGTGGTTGCCAGCAATAGCTACCACCGCTCTTGTGCCGTTGTTGGTTAAGCGTTTTAGGGTTTTGTAAAAAAGTTCTACAGCTTCGGTAGGCGGGTTAAAGGCATCAAACAAATCCCCAGCAATAAGTACTATATCAACTTTTTGTGTATTGGCAATTTCAATAATTTCTTCTAAAACTAGCATTTGCTCGTTTAGGCGAGAAAATTTTTCGAGCCGTTTACCTAAATGCCAATCGGCGGTGTGAAGTATTTTCATTTATAAAATTTAACGCAAAAATTTTGCTATTGACAAACCAAATGTACGTTTTGGGTTGAAGATAATTGAGAAACTTGAATGATATTTATAATCTTAAAAAAAATCTAAATTTTAACACTTCAATCTCTCAAACTATTTATTTCGATTTTAAATAGTTTGTTTTGTAACAGTTATGCTACATTTTTAATAACCGCAAAAAATAATAAATATTTTAATATGCCTAAATCTAGATCCTGTTTACAAAACATTTTCAATCTATTTTTAATTAAATAAAAGCCCGTTATAAGTTAAACCACAGTAGTCAACAAACCGGTTTAAGTTTAATCATAAAATTTCCAACTTACGCCAAACTTACCTTGTGGGTATTGCATTGGGTAACCATTTACGGTGTAATAACCACGACTTTGGCTGAAGCTTTGGTTGGCATATTCGTATTTCAAAAACAGGTTGGTACGTTTCCAGGTAGTGCGTATCCAAATATCGGCAATGGGGTGGGTTTCAAATCTTATATTATCCCCATTGTAAAATTGGCCAATTGCTGGAGCGTATGATGTTGCAGTGTATTTAGTAAAATAGCGCAAATCAAAACCAATATCGGCTTTTAAAACTTTAAAATAAACGTTACGGAAGTAAAAACTTTGGTAAGTATATAATTCGGGGGTTCTAATTATGGTTTCAAAATCGGTTTTTTGGTAAACTATAAAATTTTTGAAAGTGAATTTCCCAAAAATAAAATCTTTCTCTACACTCAGTTTTAAAAAGTTAATTATGCCGGTATTTTGCTCGGGCACAACATCGCCGTTAAGGCTTTGAGAAAAATATAAATGGTTAGTAATTAACGAGTATTGGGCATTTGCAATTAAGTTAAACTTAGTATTAATATAACTGAACGATGCGTTTTGGGTTTGCTCTTTCTCAAAACTGTTGTTCCATTTATGGTGGTTTGATATTTGTTGTTGATAAATTAATGCTGGGCTTTGGTTTTGCGAGTAAGCTCCAAAAACCACATTTCCTACCTTGTTGCCTAGCTTAATATCTAATTGTGCTTGGTAAAAAAAATCGCCAGCGTTGCGGCCTTGTATTAGTTGTTTAAAATCGCCGTTAAGGCTTGCTTTATCGTTAAAGCCGTAATTTAAATTTGCTTTTGCGGTAATGTTTTGAAAATTTAGGTTAACATTATATTGATTGTAGCGGTACAAATCGTGGGTTAAGCCTACGTTTAATTTTAATTCGTTTTTTAAAAAGGATACACTTTTACCGCGTAAATAAAAGCTATACGTAAAATCGTTTTGGAGGTGTTTTAGCGAAGTAGAATCGTTTGTTTGAGACGAATCGGGAAATAAATAATAATGCCTTAATAAACCAGTTGTATCAGGCTCTCTGTTTTTAAAAACGTATTTTTGAGTATTGTATAATAAACTATAAGTTACACGCTGACTGGGCAATACTGCCGTATTTTCTGCATTATTAGTAATTTTACCTATGTTATAAAATTGTTTAACATTAATAGAATTATTGCGCCAATTATGGGTTGCCGTATTTAGCCTAACGGCCTCAAACTCGGGTGCAACCAAAGTGGGTACGGTAAAAATAGAGTCGTTTAAAATACCCCCATATTCCGAAGTTTTAAAATTGTTAAATGTGGCGTTTGCTAAAAGTGTGTAACGTTTGTTTGGCGACTCGTACCAGTTCCAAACTGCGGCTTTTAGATTGTTAGCCAACAAATCTTGCGACCGCCTATTTGGCGAACCGTAAAAAGTACGGGCACCAGTTTTGTGCAAATTTGCACCAATGTTCCAATTTGGTTTTATGTTTTGTGAGTGTATGCCATTAAAAGTTTGTTCGGTAATGCGGCTAAAAGCTGGGGTACTGTAATACAAATCGGTAAATGGCGACCGGGCTTGGTAATATAAAACATCTTCGGGCTTTTGTAAGTACAAATCTAAGTAATGGTAACCTACATCAAATCCTATGGTTTTACGGGGCTCGAAAAGCATTGGGCGGGTTGATAATCCCAACAAACCCAAATTCATGGTGGGGTGTTTAGGTTGGTTTAAAATGCTTTGGCATTGAAAATCGTTGGCGGCAGTATCTAAAAAAAACAAACGTGTACTGTCGGTTAAAAACTCGGCTTTGGTGTATTTGATGTATTTGGCATTGTACTCAATTGCTTTTACTTGATTATCTAACTTTGCCCTTAACGAATCTATATTGTCTTCTTTTTCGCTTTCTTGCTCGTTTACTTCTTGTATAGGTTGACCATTTCTATCGTACCTAATATTGGTATTGCCGTTTGGCGATTGTTGGGAATTACCTTGGTTAGGGTTGTTAAACTGTGCCCAAATATTGCTTGAAAGCAGTAGTAAAAAGAATAATAAAAAGGATTTTAACTGCATTACAAGTTATAAGGTTTTTATGAGTTCTTTTAAAATCAAGGTCATTTTAGGTTCGGCGGCCATAGCAACTTTAATAATTTCCTCAACCGATACAGGTTGCAAAGTATCGGGGTTACATTCATCGGTTAAAACCGAGATTGCAAAAACGGGTAAACCGCTATGGTTAGCCACAATAACCTCGGGTACAGTGCTCATACCCACTGCATCGGCACCAATAATGCGTAAATAACGGTACTCGGCTCGGGTTTCTAAATTTGGCCCTGTTACCGCAACGTAAACGCCTTTATGGCAAGTTATGTTGTTTTGTTGGGCAATAGTTAAGGCGGCTTCAATTAATATTTTGGCATAAGGTTGACTCATGTCCGGAAAACGTGGACCTAACTCTTCGTAATTTGAACCAATTAAAGGGTTAAAAGGTTGTAGGTTTATGTGATCTTCAATCACCATTAAATCGCCCTTTTTATAATTTGGGTTTATTGCCCCACTAGCGTTTGATACCAGTAAAGTGCTTATGCCCAAAGCTTTTAATACCCTTACAGGGAAGGTTATTTGTTTCATATCATAACCTTCGTAATAATGCAAACGGCCTTGCATTGCCACCACTTTTTTACCCGATAAGGTGCCAAAAATTAATTTACCAGAGTGAAACTCTAACGTTGATATGGGTATGTTAGGGATATTGGCATACATTAATTGGTACTCAACCTCAATTTCTGATACTAAACCGCCTAAACCTGTACCTAAAATAATGCCTATTTCGGGTTTAAAATCGCCAATGCGTTTTTGTATAAAATTTACCGATTCTTTAATACTTGTTAACATAATTTGCTACTGTTTCTTCAAAAGTTAATCTATCATCATCGGCGAAAGCCATACCTATTTGCCAATAATAAATAGGCAAGTTATTTAATTGTTGCTCAAAAGTTGCATCCTTTAAACGTATGGCATCTTTTTGTGTAGTTATAATAATTTTATGTTCGGCTTTTATTGCCTTAAAATTATTTACAAGTTTAAGTATATTTTTCGACGTAAAATTATGATGATCGGGATAGTTGTGATGCGTAATATTTTGAGTTTTTTCTCTTATTTTATCTAACAAAGGTTGCGGTTTTGCAATGCCTGTAAGCAATAATACAGCCGTTTTTTGGGTTATGTTTGAGGCTAATATTATATCAATACCTTTTGTTAACGGTTGCAAATCATCCGCGTAAGCGATAAAAGAAAAAATAACTTTTTGGTGATTGAAGGGCTTTAATTTTTTAATAATTAGTTGTTTATTGGCATCGGTTAAGGTGGTTGGGCACTTGGTAACTACCAAAATATCGGCTCGCTTTCTACCGCCAAAAAACTCACGGTAATTGCCTGTAGGTAAAATAAACTGAGGGTGGTTTAGGCGGTTAAAATCAAACAATAAAATACTTAAGCCCGGTTTTATGCCTCGGTGTTGGTAGGCATCGTCTAAAATTACCAAATCGTGGGTATCTTTTATACGGTTTACACCTCTAACCCTATCCTCGCACACAGCAACGCCAATATTTGGGTAGTTTAGAATAATTTGCAAAGGTTCATCGCCGCAAAGGCTAGCATTATCCGAGGCATCAACCCATCTAAAACCGCTGGTTATACGCCCATAGCCACGACTTAATGTAGCGAGGCTAAATTTTGGCTCTAAAAGTTTAACCAAATATTCGGTAGCAGGGGTTTTGCCACTGCCGCCAACTTCTAAATTACCAACCGATAGTACAGGAATATCGAAAGTGTGTGATTTTAATATTCCGAAATCATATAGCTTGTTTCTAACCCACGTTATAAAGCCGTATAGTAACGAAAACGGAAACAAGATGTAACGAATAATTTGCATAATTTTTGGTGTAAAATTAAGAATTGTTACCTTACAACATATTTTTTTAATATCATTTTATTTATGAAAAAACGTTTGTTCATTATTTTTTCTGTTTTAATATGCTCTAATAATTTATTTGCGCAAAGTACCGACAAAAAGTTGCAGCAATTAATTACCTCGCAATTGGTTAATTTTAAAGGAACCGTAGGCGTTTACGTTAAAAATTTAAAAACGGGTAAAACGGTAAGCATTAATGCCGATAGCCTTTTCCCAACGGCTAGCCTTATTAAAGTGCCCATTATGTGTGGTGTTTTTAGTGAAATTGAGAAAGGAAACTTAAATTATCACCAGCAATTGGTATATAAAGATAGTTTGTACCGCGAAGGCGACGATATTTTAGGTTCGTTTAAAGATGGCGAAAAAATAAGTTTGAGCAAAGTGCAGATGTTAAGCATAACTACCAGCGATAACGCCGCTAGCTTGTGGTTACAACAAATTGCGGGCAGTCAAAATATTAATAATTGGCTTGCAAACAATGGCTTTATACATACAAGGGCAAATGCCCGTACCGCAGGTAGGGAGGCAATGTACACCAAATACGGATGGGGAGTTACCACACCCAAAGAAATGGCTACTTTGCTAATAAAAATACGTAGTGGGCAAGCAATAAGTAAAGCTGCAAGCGAGCGTATGTACCGTAATTTGGTGCGTATTTATTGGGATGGCGAGGCGCTATCGGCCATACCGCCTTACATTCAAGTGGCATCTAAACAGGGTGCGGTTGATAAATCACGGTCGGAGGTGGTGCTTGTAAATGCCCCCCACGGCGATTATGTTTTTTGTGTAATTACCAAAAACCAAACCGATATTAGTTACGACCATAATAACCCTGGTTTTGTGTTGTTGCGCAAAATATCGGCTTTGTTGTGGCATTATTTTGAGCCACAAAGTACGTGGAAACCTGCGGTGGGTTTGGGGAAATATGAGGAGTAGGGAAGAAATGGAATGTGATATACTTTTGAATTACCAAAATTAATCCTTTGTTTTGTCGCAAATTTTAATCTACAACAAAACCATGAAAATAATTGTATCTTTTAGTATTGTAATATTTTTATTGCAAGGTTGCGCACCCAAAGTTAACACACTAATTACCAAAACCTACCCAACATTAGGTTATAATGAAGAAGTAAAAGTTTTTGGCTTAAAAACCGTTTTACCAGTAAATATTGAAGTAATAGGCAGTATAAAAATTGGTGATGCTGGCTTAACCCTAAAGTGTAATTACGAAACAGTTTTAGAAAACGCTAAAATTGAAGCCCGTAAAATTGGTGGCAATGCCATAAAAATTACCGAACACTCGTTTCCTGATTTGTGGAGTAGTTGCCATCGGATAAAAGCTGATATACTGCGAATTGAAAATATCAATAGCTTAAAAATTATTGAAAATCAAGAGAATAGCCCCTCAAATACTAACGACCTGTTAGACCAAGTTATTTTAAAAGATGGTAGAGTTTTTAAAGGTTACATTAAAAAGGAAGCCGATGGAATAATTTACTTTACACTTGTAAAAAATGGCACAAACACAGAAACTCAAATAAATAAAACCGATATAAAAGAAATTATACGAGCTAAATAATATGAAAAAAACACTACTAATTTTTACACTTATAACTTGCTTATTAAAAGTAAAAGCTCAAGATTTAATTCTAACAAATACAGGCGATTCTATTAATTGTAAAATAACCAAAGTAGAACCCGAAAATGTTTATTTTACTTTTAATCGTGATAATCAAATAAGAAGCACACTTATAAACACAACACAATTAAAAGAATACAAATTTAATTTCTATAAATCAACTTTACTACCCGCTAATAAAGTTTTTAACAATAAAGAATACTCTCATTGGCGTTACGGATTCAATATCGCTTACGGTTACCAAACTGCAAAATCGGGTGCATACAAAAACTCTATAGAGAAAGATTACTATAATGGCTTACGGTCTGGCTTTAGTTTTGGTGCTGATGTTACTTATTTTATTCAAGAAGCTTATGGCATTGGTTTTAAATACAATAGGTTTTTAACATCCAATACTTTAAATAATGCTACTTTAATTCCAAATAATGGCGGTCCAAGTTTTATAGGAAATTTGTCTAACGATATAAATATAAATTTTATTGCGCCTTGTTTTAGTATAAGAGGTATCCCAAAGAACGAAAAAAATGCTTTGATTATGAATGTTGCATTGGGGTATGTGGGTTATAGAAACAATGAAATATCAGATAAAAAATATGAAGCCACCAGTAGCTCATTTGGTGCGATGTTAGATTTTGGATACGATGTAGGATTATCAAAAAGTACCGCTTTAAATTTTCAATTATCTTATTTAGCATCTACGTTAAGTTATATGGATGTTTACGATGGCACAAAAACTGAGAGGCGAACTTTTGATAAAAACAGTTTAATTGGTTTAGGCCGTATAGACGTTTGTGTAGGGTTAAAATTTAGAAGTGGCAAGTAAACCCCATCTAATATGCTTCTCCGCGAAAAAGATAAACAAGCATTAATTGCTATTTTTGAAACCGAACAAACACCACTCCAAGTTTGGGTTTACGGTAGCCGTGTAAATGGTAAAGCCCATAACGGCAGCGATTTAGATTTAGTTTTACGAACACCCAATTTGCATCCTTTGCCTTTTAAAAACTACTCTACCCTCTGCGAAAAAATAGAAAACAGCAACATTCCAATTTTAGTTGAGCTGAGGGACTGGGCTAGGTTACCGGAAAGTTTTCATCGCAATATTGAGAAAGAATACGAAGTTTTATTTAGCGCTTAACTTTATTTTGGGCAAAAATAAATTGAATACAACCAAAACACAAAGGGTTCAATAATAAATTATATTTGCAATATGATTTCCCAACATCAATTAGATAAACTTTTATTTGAACTTGAACAGGATAGGGTTGAAAAAACAGTTTCTGTTGCCAATAAAGATAAGTTTGGCGAAGCCTTATGTGCTTTTGCTAATGATTTTCCAAATCATCAAAAGCCAGGCTATTTAATTGTTGGTGTAAACGATGATGGCACAAAATCGGGTTTACCTGCCGACGAACAAATATTGCAAACCTTAATGTCGTTTAGAACAGATGGTAGTATTGTTCCTCCACCAGTTATTACGGTTGCTGGTTTCGAGTATGATGATGGTTTTGTAGCCGTTGCCGAGGTTATACCTAGTTTTCAGCCCCCGGTTAGGTATAAAGGTAGGGTTTACATACGCATTGGTCCACGTAAAGATTTTGCCAACATAGCCGAAGAAAGAATATTAAGTGAAAAACGAAGTTCGTTTGCAATATCGTACGATACCTTACCCTGTTACGGCAGCACTTTGGAGGATATTAATTCAATGTCGTTTACTTAAGCAATATCTATATTCTTTTATACACCATATTGTACAATTTTTTAGGTTTGTGATTTCGAGGGTTTTTTCTGTTTAAT
>REAS01000137.1 GCA_004294495.1 Sphingobacteriales bacterium | reverse complement strand
AACAGAAAAAACCCTCGAAATCACAAACCTAAAAAATTGTACAATATGGTGTATAAAAGAATATAGATATTGCTTAAGTAAACGACATTGTATTATAATGTTTTAAAAGAATTTTTTTTTGAAAAGAAAACCGAGCTTAAACCTGTAAGTAATATACCTGCTTTAAAAACTAATTTAAAAAAATTAGATGCCAAAAAAGATGTTTTAATTTGGTTTGGGCACTCCTCTTATTTTATGCAAGTTGATGGTAAAACAATTTTAGTTGATCCTGTTTTAAGCAATAGTGCATCTCCTATTTCTTTTACCACCAAAGCATTTAATGGCACCAATGTTTATTCCGAAAACGATATTCCAGAAATAGATTACTTATTTATTACTCACGATCATTGGGATCATCTTAATTATGAAACTCTTAAAAAACTCAAACCTAAAATTAAAAAAATAATTTGTGGCTTGGGTACAGGGCAACATTTAGAACGTTGGGGATTCGATTTAAATAAGATTATAGAAAAAGATTGGGGTCAAACCATTTTACTAGACAAAGGATTTATTGTTAATACAGTACCAGCTAGGCATTTTTCGGGCAGAGGGTTTAAACGCAATAAAGCACTTTGGTTATCATTTGTTTTACAAACACCAAGTTTAAAAATTTTTATTGGTGGCGATAGTGGTTACGATGTACATTTTGAAGATATTGGAAATAAATTTGGACCATTTGATTGGGCTATTTTAGAGAATGGACAATACGATAAAAGCTGGAAATACATACACATGATGCCCGATGTAGTATTATTAGCAACTCAAAAGTTAAAAGCTAAGCAATTAATACCAGTGCATTCGGCTAAATTTGCTTTAGCAAATCATACTTGGTTTGCCCCATTACATACAATTACAGCATTAAACATCAATAAAAAAATACGGATAGCTACACCTAAAATTGGAGAAGAAGTTGACTTAAAAAAAAGCGACCAAAACTTCACAGAGTGGTGGGTTGGCATAAAGTGAGTATATTAAACCAGAGTAGTTTATTTCCAAACTACTTTTTTCTTTCAATAGTAAACCGTACCAAATTTTGTAAACCAGTTTTAGATAAACTCTCGGGGAAAGTTGCTAAAATTTTAAAGGCTTCTTCTTGGTAGGCAAGCATTTGATTTTCGGCGTAAGCTAAACCGCCACTTTGGTTTACAAATTCTATAATTTGATTAATTTTTGCGGGTTCGTCGTTATGATTTTTTACCAAATTAATTATTCGTTTTTTGTCTTCTTTATTTGCGTTGTTTAATGCAAAAATCAGCGGAAGCGTAACTTTTTTCTCCTTAATATCTATGCCTTTAGGTTTTCCAACGTCATCTACACCAAAATCAAAAAGGTCATCTTTAATTTGAAATGCTATTCCAATTTTCTCTCCAAATAAATGCATTTTGGCAATAGTTTCATCATCGGCACCAGCCGATGCAGCACCACAGGCACAACAAGATGCTATTAAAGAAGCAGTTTTTTGTCTAATAACTTCATAATAAACAGCTTCGCTAATATCCATTCGGCGTACTTTTTCTATCTGTAAAAGTTCGCCTTCGCTCATTTGCTCAACCGCTGTTGATACTATTTTTAGTAAAGTAAAATCATTATTATTGATTGATAATAGTAAGCCTTTTGCCAGTAAATAATCTCCTACTAAAACTGCTATTTTATTTTTCCATAAAGCATTTATGGAGAAAAAACCACGTCTTTGAAACGAGTTATCTACCACATCATCATGAACTAAAGAAGCTGTATGTAAAAGTTCAACCAAGGCAGCTCCGCGATAAGTAGCTTCGGTAATACCACCGCAAACATTAGCTGCAAAAAAAACAAACATTGGCCTTATCTGCTTGCCTTTACGCTTTACTATATAATGTGTAATTCTATCTAAAAGTGGTACCTTACTGTGCATAGAAGTTTTAAACTTCTCTTCAAAGGCATCAATCTCTTTGTCTATTGGTTTCTTTATTTCGTCAATACTTGGCATCAAAAATCAAAAAAGCATAACTATATATGGTATACAAACATAAATTAAAAAGGTTTAAAAACAGCCTAAATAGCAATAATAATTAAGACTATAATTTTAAGATCTATGGAATTTTAAGAACTCTAATTTGACACATTATGCAAATAATTTCCCTATTTTTGAATTTAAAATTTAGATTAATGAGCGGCCAAACAACGGAAGTATTTGCAGGAAAATATTGTAATTCATTAACTCAGTATTCAAGGTTTTTAACCCAAGAAGTTAATATTGGTGGTGTACCCCTTGGCGGGGAGTTTCCTATACGCATACAATCAATGACCACTGCCGATACTATGGATACCGAAGCATCGGTTGCCGAAAGTATTAGGATGATAGAAGCTGGATGCGAGTACGTTAGGCTTACAGCACCATCTTTAAAAGAGGCTCAAAATTTAGCCGTTATTAAATCCATATTAAAAGATAAAGGCTACCAAGTACCCTTAATTGCCGATATTCATTTCACCCCTAACGCTGCCGAACTGGCTGCAAAATTGGTGGATAAAGTACGGGTAAACCCAGGCAACTATGCCGATAAAAAAAAATTTGAAGACCTAGAATTTACTCCGCAAGCATATCAAAAAGAGCTAGATCGCATAAAAGTAAAATTTGCACCTTTAGTAAATATATGTAAACAAAACGGTACAGCTATGCGTATTGGCACCAACCACGGTTCACTTTCTGATAGAATTATGAGCTGGTACGGCGATACGCCAAAAGGTATGGTAGAATCGGCAATGGAATTTATACGCATTTGCCATTCAATGGATTACCATCAACTGGTAGTATCAATGAAAGCCAGCAACCCACAAGTAATGGTACAAGCTTACCGGTTATTAGTGCAAACAATGGTTGCCGAAGGAATGAATTACCCATTACATTTAGGAGTTACCGAGGCTGGTGATGGCGAAGATGGGCGTATAAAATCCGCCGTAGGCATTGGTACTTTGCTAGAAGACGGCCTAGGAGATACCATTCGGGTATCATTAACCGAAGATCCAGAATTTGAAATTCCGGTAGCAAAAGCATTAGTAAAAAGGTATGTTGAAAGAGCTAAAACGAGTGGTAATTTTACAAATATTGATGTAGAAATACCCGCTAATTACTCCCCTTTTGAATATAATAAACGCCAAACTGCCGAACTTAATACCTTTATTGGCGGCCAACAAGTGCCAAGAGTTATTTTTGATATATCGCACCATAACTTAAAAGACCCTTGCGTTTTAAACGATGCTGGGTATATATATAGCCCAATTTTGGATAAATATAACATGGCCGACCAATCTGTTGATTTTGCCTTCATGGGCGATAATTTGCCATCATTTAACTTCCCGGGAAACTTAAAACAATTGTACAATTATACAACTTGGCAAAAATTAGAAAACAAAAAAAACTGCCACCCATTGTTTACTTTAAAACAATATTTAGCTTGCGCCGATGATAAAGATGGCTATTTAAACCTTGTTAAAATTGATGCTGAAAAATATAATTCTGCCGAATTTGCAAAATTACAACTTGATGAATCATTAGTAATAGTATTAGAAACCAGCTCAAACCATGGCATGGCACAACAAAGGGCTTTCTTTTTTAAATTAATAAATGCAGAAATAAAAACACCAGTTATTATTAAACGGGATTACAATTACATACCACACCCACCACAAATAGAAGATAAAATGGCGGTTGATAACCCCATTTCATTACTACAGCTTTATGCCGGAACAGATTTTGGCGCATTATTAATTGATGGCTTGGGAGATGGTATTTGGCTAGAGGCACAAAATATACCCACCAAAAACATCGTGTCAACCGCTTTTGGTATTTTACAAGCAACACGCAGCCGCATTTCAAAAACGGAATATATCTCATGCCCATCATGTGGCCGTACCTTATTTGATTTACAAGAAACAACCCAAATGATACGCAGCCGTACAGATCATTTAAAAGGATTAAAAATTGGTATTATGGGCTGTATTGTAAATGGCCCAGGAGAAATGGCCGATGCTGATTATGGTTATGTAGGAACCGGACCTGGCAAAATAACACTTTATAGAGGCAAACAAGTTGTCAAAAAAAATGTGAGTTCAGATAATGCCTTAGATGATTTAATAGATATTATTAAATTAGATGGATTGTGGGTAGATAAATAAGCACTAAGTTTTGTGCAAAAAATTAAATCTTAATTAACAAATGAAACAATTTCTACTAAAATATAAGAAAGCAATTATTATAACAATTGGAATTACTGTATTAAACCTATATTTTGGTTTTGATGCTCGTTTTACAATTATTAATTTGCTTTGGTTATTGATTTAAACTGTGGTAATAATTATCATTAAGTTTAAACAATCAATCAAAAATTTTCTTTAAAATACAATAATGCATAAATTCGATTATAAAACGGTAATTAAAAACATTCCGCATAAACCCGGTGTGTATCAATATTACGATGAGTTTAACGAATTAATTTATATTGGTAAAGCTAAAGACTTAAAAAACAGGGTAAATTCTTACTTTAACAACGATAGTTATAAAGTAAATGCCAAAACAAAAGTATTAGTAGGTAAAATTAGAAATATCACTTTTACCATAGTGGATACCGAGATTGACGCTTGGCTGTTAGAAAACAGTTTGATAAAAAAGCATCAACCACGGTACAACGTAATGCTTAAAGATGACAAAACCTATCCCTGGATTGTAATTAAAAACGAACCATTTCCACGTATATTTTGGACACGTAGGTTAATTAAAGATGGCTCTAAATACTTAGGCCCTTACCCTTCGGTAGCCATGATGCACTCAATTTTAGATGTAATAAAAGAAACTTACCAATTAAGAAATTGCAGTTTACCACTAAATCAACCTAATATAGCCGCAAAAAAATTTAAAGTTTGTTTAGAATATCAGATTGAAAATTGCAAAGGTCCATGTGAAAACCTACAATCCGAAACAGATTATCAAAAATCAATAGAAGAAATTAAAGATATATTAAGTGGGAAAACAGGCTATATCTTAAAAAATTTAAAACAGGAAATAGATAACGCTGTAAAAGATCTAAATTTTGAATTAGCTTATAAGCTAAACAGAAAATTTGAATTATTAGAAAAATACCAAAGTAAATCAACTGTTGTAAATTCATCAATAACCGAAGTTGATGTTTACAGTATTGCGTCAAACGAAAAATTAGCCTTTGTAAACTACCTAAAAGTAGTAAACGGTGCAATTATACAAACACAAACAATAGAAATTAAAAAGAAATTAGACGAAACTGATGAAGAGTTACTCTCCATAGCAATATCGGAGTTTAGAATACGATACCAAAGCGAATCGAAAGAAATTGTAGTACCATTTGAACTAGAAATTGAAGACGATAATGTAAAATTTACTGTACCCAAACAGGGCGAAAAGAAAAAACTACTGGATCTATCATTAAAAAATGTGCTTTTCTTTAAAAAAGACAAATTAGAACAATACGAAAAACTCAATCCAGAATTACGTACAGATCGTATTTTACTTCAAATGCAAAAAGATTTACATTTAAAACAAATTCCAAAACATATAGAATGTTTTGATAATTCAAACTTTCAAGGAGATTTTCCAGTTTCGGCAATTGTAGTATTTAGAGATGGCAAACCATCAAAAAAAGATTACAGACACTTTAATGTTAAAACAGTTGAAGGGCCAAACGATTTTGCCACAATGGAAGAAGCAGTTTATCGTAGGTATAAACGATTATTAGACGAACAGGAAACATTACCACAATTGATAATTATTGATGGTGGTAAAGGACAATTATCATCGGCAGTCAAAAGCTTAAAAAAATTAAATATTCTAGACCAATTAACAGTTATTGGTATTGCAAAGAGATTAGAGGAACTATATTATCCGGGAGATCACTATCCAATTTATATGGATAAAAAATCAGAAACGTTGAAAATTATACAACAGTTAAGAGACGAAGCACACCGTTTCGGTATAACTTTTCACCGTAATAAAAGAGATAAAAGCACTTTAAAAACTGAATTAGATGATATTTATGGTATTGGCAAAACATCGGCAGCAAAGTTACTAACTCACTTTAAATCTGTAAAAAAGGTTAGGGAAGCTAATGAAACAGAATTATTGCAATTATTAAATAAAAAACAAAGCGCTGCAGTGTTGGAATATTTTAAAAATAAAAAACCCTTGTATAATTAAATACAAGGGTTAATATTTAAATTCTTGAATTAAGAATTAGTGTGACCACATATCTTGTTCGTATTGTATCAAAGATTTTTTTGCTCTATCTGATTCTAATAATTTATCTAAACCTGTCATGTTTTTACCTTTCTCATCTTTCATATCTCCTATTTTACCGCCATCTTCATTTCTTTCTTCAATAATCAAACTACTAAAAAATCTTAATTGAAAAATATCGTCAAAAGTGTATTTAATCATAGCATTGGGATGAAAAACTCTAGTCTTACATAACTGCTCTCTAACTGTAGGATAGTTGATATAAAATAAAGCTACCATACCACTACCAGCCTCGCCAAGTTTAACAGATGGATCATCTAATTTAGTTGGGTTAGGCGGCATATTAGGAGCTCCAAAAAGATTATTAATATCTACAGCTTGTGCAGTTGAAGGTACAATAAAACCAATAGCAACAATATAAGGTTTGAATTCAGATCTATTTCTATCAAAATACCAATCTTCAATTAATCTTAAACCAGATTTTCTACGCAAACCAGGAGACTCCCCAGCTTGTGTCATATCGGCAAGACCAGCATAAGTATCGGTTTTCTTCATTAAATCAGCATAATTTATTAAATCAATAAAAGTATTAGTGTTATCGTTCCATGTTTGGTATGCATCAATTCTATTCTCTTTAATTGCATTAAGCAAAACAAATAATAGATTTTTTTCAGCCGTTTTTGGAACCAAAAATTTATTTGCTTCTTCTGCAAAATAAATATCACGCTTCAACCTTCTTGCAAAAACTACATCTTCTGCTTTTACGCGAGGATATTCTGGGGCACATTTGATAGAATCTTTATTCATATCAATTTCTCTTTTTACCCTAGAGTCGTTATATTGTTGAAATATAGAGTATATAGGAACTTTTGTTGGAGCTAAAACAACCGTAGCAGCAACTGTGGGAGTTGTATCTGTAACAAATCCTACATTTTGCTCAGGGGCTTTTCTAACTTTTGAAATCGAAGATCTTTTTTTCTTCGAATTCTTAGATTTCCTTTTTTGGCCCATAACAGATATGGCACACAAAACCGATAATATTAAAACTAAACTACGCTTCATCATATTTAATTACCTCTTACAACTACGTTAATACCTGTTTTTAATTGTCTTGTAGATCCGTCTTCACCGTTTACTACAATACTACTAAATGAAACTACATCTCCAGGAGATAACCTGTTTACTGCGGTTTTTATTTGACCCGAAAAACTACCATCTGGTGACGTGTAGAACAATGGATCTTGACCTGGTTTGTTAATAGCTATGTTAAATTTAACAACTCTAAATTTTAACTCGAAATCAAAATTATCTAATTGAGCTTCTAACCTAGAAGCATTAACTGCAGAACTTCTTCCAACCGGACCAGTAGCCGAACCTGCAAATGTAGCATAAGGATCTGGTACTTTTTTTATTCTAAAATTAGAAGAACCCATAGATTGAACTTTACCTTTATCCTCAGCAGAAACAGAAACAGTTGCTTGTGTACCGCTAGAAACTCTAACTGTATAAGAACCATTAGATCCACTAATACTACCACCAGACATATTAACTCTAAGCTTTTCTTTAGCAATACCTGGGGCAGAAACTGTAACAGGATTTGGTACGCCAATATAAAATACATTCATTTTATCTGGAGAAACGACTGCTGAAGGTCTTGCAACCCTGTAAGTTTGTTCTGCAGTTTCATAGGTTTTAAATGTACCATCAACTTGTTTGACATTAATTTTTCCCTTCCACTTAAATTCACCCTCACGACTAGTATTTACAGTGTAAACACCTCTACCTTCTTTAGTGGATAATTTTGATCCTCCAACTGTAATATCGGGATTGTTTTGAGAATCGTAAGCTGTTAAAAATACCTCTGAAGTGTAAGGTTGACCTTGAATAACATAAGAACTTGGTGAAACCGCAACCGCTGTAAACTTATCTAAATTAACTAAAGCTTCATCCATTTTAGATAAAAACTTCCTTACAATAGCATTTTCAGCATTTTTACTATCTGCTTGAAGTTTTGATAAGATAGTAACTGCAGCAGTTAAAGGTGTGCCATCTCCAAAGTTGGATTGAACCCAATCAGCTTTGGTGCCAGATGTTGTACGCTTTTTAGAGTCGTTTGCTTCTAAAACGAAAGAAACTGTTGATTTATCCCTAGGTTCTAATAAACCAATTAATTTTTCACGAGTTTCGTTAATTTTTTTCTGTAAAGCATAACCTTTTCCTTTTCCTTCATTCCAGATTACATGAGTTGAAATGTCTAAATCATCTCTTTTTCTGATTTCTCCTGTTTCAGGATCAATCCCATCTCCCTTTTCAATTACTTCGTCCTTTAAAGCTTGAATCATTCCTTCTAATTCACCAGCAAGTTTTTGTGCTTTTTTGATATTATCAAGAATAGGTTTTGCCTTAACTGGATTTTCTTTCATCTTTGTTTGTTCAAATGCACTAACTGATTGTGTTAAACTTGCATTAACATTTGAAGTTGATGTTTTTAAACTATTATTTATTATAGAAAATGCGTTTAATATGGTATCTGATACGTTTAATGCCAACATTGCCATTAAAACTAGATACATAATACCAATCATCTTCTGTCTTGGGGTTTCCTTACCGCCTGCCATGAGCTATATTTTTAAAATTTAAAAATTGATTAATTATAAAATTATGCTCTTGGTTGGTTCATTGCAGAAAGCATGTTACCATAAACAGAATTTAAACTTGATAAGTTTTTAGCTAATTTTCCTACTTCTTCTTTAAACTGTTTTGAATCTTCCATAGACTCATTAAAGTTTTGCATAGTTAAAGATAAGTTTGAGTAAAACTTATTCATTGATTTTAAATGTGCGCTTGAATCTTGCAATTCTAATTCATAAACTGCGTTCAAAGCTGAAATACTTTTCCCTAAACTATTAACTTGGTTATGGTATTCTTTTGCACCTTCGGCTGCACTTGCAATAGAGGCTATTCCAACAGTTGCTTGATCGAAAGCAGAATTTAAACCACCAACTTTTTGAGTAGCTTCTTTTAATTTACCAGCAAATTCATTAGTTGTAATTGTAGCATCAGCAGAGCTTGAGATTGAACCCACTTTATTACTAAAGTTTTCTAAACCTTCTCTAATTTTACCTACAACATCATCACCGATTTTCAAATCAGGTAAAAAAGTATTGCTACCGCCGCCTTTAACTTCAAATTCGTTTAATTTAACTGCTTTTTGCATGTTAGGCAAATCACCCGTAAAATCTTCACTTAACTGCGGGTAAACCGTTTCCCACTTAGGTTCTTTATGTTGTGCTACAAAACCCATTATGAAAAACAATAAAGCTTCGGTCCCTAAACCAATACCAATTACCAAAGAACCGCCTGGTAAGTGTAAAATTTTAAACATTGCTCCGATAATTACTACCGATGCACCCCAGGAAATGATGGTATCTAATGAAAATTTGAATTTTTTGTTTTGCGCCATTACTTTAATTTTTAATTGGATTTTTTGGTTTATTATTTAAATTGATTATTTTCTAAAATTACTAGGTCTATCCTTAACATCTCTGCCCACAAAAGGAAGCACACATCTAAACCCGATTGAGGAACGGGCAGAATCAGGGTATTCATAAGTTCTAGCAGAGTTTTGTAAAAAACAACCTATGTCTTTCCATGAACCGCCTTTAACAACTCTTCGCTTGTTATAATCTTTGTCACCTTCTTTAACTGCTTTATCAAAAGATGGGTTTAAAGTGTTAACATAAGCTGATGAAGCATCGTCGTAAATAGAGCTTGTCCATTCTGCTACGTTACCTGCCATATTATACAAACCAAAATCATTTGGAAAATAAGATTTAGCGTAAACTGTAAATGCTCCACCATCATCGGCATAATTACCGCGACCAGGTTTAAAGTTTGCAAGTAAACATCCTTTTGCATTTCTTATATATGGGCCACCCCAAGGGTAGGTAGTTTGTGATTTTCCGCCTCTAGCAGCATATTCAAATTGTGCTTCTGTTGGTAAATCATAAGGTAATCTAGCTGGTTGTCTTACTCTAATTTTATAAGATTCGTTAACTCTGCTTCTCCATTGTGTAAATGCTTTTGCTTGTTTCCAATTTACACCAACTACTGGATAGTTAATATATGATGGATGTGCAAAATAACCTTTAGCCATTGGGTCATTTTGTGCATATGTGAAATCCGAAATCCAAACTAAAGTATCCGGATAAATATAAACTTCATCTTTTACTATAAAACTATCTCGAGTAATTTGCATACCAGATTTGTTGGTATTTGGATCACGTGACCCTCTGTAATTTGCAGCTTTGCGGTAATCAACCCACTCGTAGGTAAACCTTAATTGCTCCACTTTAAGCTCTTTTTTATTATAAAACTTCTCACTACCTTGGTAATACATATCTCTATTTAACTGGTCGGTTAAAGTTTTATCATTCCAAATACCTTTATTAGCATTAACTCTTCGCCAATCAATAATTTTTTTATTTGAACCAGATGTTGATTTTTTGTTATCAGTACGAGGCTTAATATAAAATTTATCTGCTTTTGAACCTAATCTTGTAATAGCGATAGAATCTCTAACCCAATTCACAAATTGTTTGTACTCGCCATTTGTAATTTCTGTATCATCCATATAAAATGCAGAAATTGTAACCTGTTTGTTTTGTGCAAACTGAGAGATAGTTACATCTTGATCAACTTGCCCCATAATAAATGAGCCCGAAGGAATGTAGACCATACCAAAAGGTAACTCTTGTTTATAGGTTTTTACATAAACACCTGTTAACTCACCTCTGCCTCCAGAATTGCTATTACATGCCCCTAAAGAGACTAAAATGATAAAAGCAAGGAAATAAAATACTCTCATATAAACTTAAAATTGAAATATATTTGGTTAATAAAACGCCCGAATATACATAAATTGTGAAAAATTACTAATTATTTAAAATAATGATTTTCATAAAAGTTAATTCTATGAAATAATGTGAACATCCAATTGTAATAATTATGATACAATTATATTCTTTTAACTTTAAAATTCCTAAATTTTTACGGAATTTCAACAAATTAATTTTAAAAATTTTTTTTTTCTATTTTATTGTCTTGATATATTGCTCAATTGCCATAGTCATAGACGGCGCTTGAGGCGTTGGTGCCGGTATATCTAATATCAAACCAGCATCTTCAATTGCTTTTTGAGTAGATACACCAAACGCAGCTAGGCGTGTTTTATTCTGTTTAAAATTAGGAAAATTTATAAATAATGATTGTACGCTAGAAGGGCTGAAAAACACAATAATATCGTAGAAAACTTCGGCTAAATCAGACAAATCAGACACTACTGTTTTAAATAGAACTGCGGGTGTAAAATCTATACCATTTGCTTTTAAAACTGTTTCGGTAGTTTCGGCTGCAACATCAGAACATGGATATAAAAGTTTTTCGTTAGGGTGTTTCTTTAATATATCGGCCAAATCTTTCGCTGTTTGCTTTCCAAAAAATATTTTGCGTTTACGGTATTGAATATATTTTTGAAGATAAAGTGCGATAGACTCTGATAAACAGAAGTATTTGATTTCGGCTGGCACTTCATATCTGGTTTCTTCGCAAACCCTAAAAAAATGATCAACCGCATTTTTACTATTTAAAATTACACCAGTATAATTACTTAAATTTATTTTATCTTTCCTAATTTCTTTACCTGGTATGCCTTCTACATGTATGAAAGATCGGAAATCTATTTTCAAATTTAAAGGAATTGCCAAATCATAATAAGGAGATTTTTCGCTTTCGGGTGCTGGCAATGTTACTAGAATACTTTTAACTTTATTTTTTCTGTCTTCCAAATTTGTATGCATTTTTCTCAACTAATATTTAAAGCCTTTATTAGTATAATAATAGGGCAAATTTCAAAGGCGCAAACATACAGAAATAAATATGTTTTCGAAAATGTATGTTTAGATAATACAATTATTGCCGCCTTAATAAGTCTTATTATGTATATTAGAGCTAAAACAAAAACCGATAACCAAATTACTAGCAATGAAAAACGTTGTGTAATTAATGCAAAAATTAACAAAAAAGGTAAAAGTACAAACAAGGTATTAAAAAGGGTAATGTACAATATATGAATGTATTGGCTAACCATGTTGGTAATATTAAAAACAAAACCTAGAAACCGTAACAAAATAATTTTTAAGCTCAATAAAAATAATGTTACCCCCGATAAACTTAAAAATAAAGTTAAACCTACATAATTATAAATGTTTCCTAGTTTATTGGTTATTAAATAAAGGTATAAACCTAGGGTTAAGCAAAATAAAATATATAAAACTAAAAATTGCCAAGAAGAAAAAACATTTCGTTCTTTATTAATTTTGCTTAGAGTTTTTGTGTGATATAATGCAGTAAAAATGAGTACAATTTCCGAATTATAGAAGTATTTTAGTATTGAAAAACTTATAATTAAGCTTAAAACTACAATTATTATCCAAATTTTATTAGAATTTTTATTTTCTCCGGTACCGTATTTGAATATAATTGTTTTACAAGGTTGGTTATTGCTTAATAAATATTTATCGGTAATTAGATATTTTTCTAATAGCGAATTTATAAATTGGTTGGGTCTGTTTACATCCGGAATTTTAATAAATTGCCATATCAGTGAATCTTGAATATGTGTGATAGAATCTTTAATAAAAAGATTTCGAGCAATAGTTGCCGAATCTAAATAAATTATTTTCTTTTTAGATACTACCGTATCTGATTTAATTACAATGCTATCAATATTTTGTGCGCTAGTGTTAATTAGCTGACAAAACATCAATACAATAAAAATATAAAATCCTAAACGCATTAATTAAAAATAACTTACTAAGCCAAAATGAATTTTTCCTGTTTGCAAATTTAGTGGATTATTTTGTTGTTTACCTAAAGCATACATTAAAGACATAGAACCTAATTTGGTTTCGAAGTTTATACCTGCTCCAAAACCTGCGGGAGTATCAGTTTTTAAACCCGAAACAAAAGATTGTTTAATAAATGCTTGATCGTAAAAAGCGAAAAGAAAAGAATTTTTTTCGATATAATACCGCGGTTCTACTGTTTGTACCGTGTACGAACTTACCAAAATGCTTTGTTCGTTAAAACCACGCAAAATTTTAAATCCGCCTATGCGATAAGCTTCATTCTCGAAAATATTACTACCCGATAGCAAGGCCGCTTGGTTTTTAAAATGAAAACCTAGCTTGGCTGTTAGTTTTAAATAGTAGTTTAAATCGGTAATTAATTTATATTGTGTACTGCTTTTGGGAGTGTTTAAAAAATCATCGGGATTAAAATCTTTGGTTTTAGTAATTTGCCTTTGCCCTACACTCGCAGTAATGTATAGCTTATATCCTTTTTGGGGTTGTAAGCTATTGTCCGTTTTTTCTAAAGTTGTGCCAATGCCATAATAAGTAGTTGCAATATTACTAAATGATGGCAAAGCGCCTACATTGAGACTATTATTTGTATTTATTAAGTTGCCCTTATAGTTTTCTATAAAAACATTAACTAATTTTTCGGGAGTAAACGCATACGAGAAGCCTAGTTTGGTATATAAATTTAGAAAGCTAGTATCTTTTTTAAATAATTGAAAATCAAAATCTAAACCAATTTTAGAGATTAATAAATAAGGATAGTTTATTTTTGTTAAAAGTTGTTGAGTTTGGTTAGCAAGCCCACGGTAATTTAAATCTATAAGTTCGCCACGTTTTAGCGTGTTTTGTAATTTAAGTTTAAAATCGCCAGTTAACTGTAACTTATTGCCGTCTGGTGCAGGTAAAAAACCAATTATACCATCAAACTGGTTAGCATTTTTTTGGTTTATAAATAAATTAATTTTTGCTTTATCGCCAGCAAAAACAATTTCGGTATTTTTAACAATGTTTATAATACTCAGGTTTTGTAGCCTTTTATCAATTAATACAATTTTATTTTCTTGATAAATATCGTTTGGTTTAATTTCTAAAGCTGCATATAAATATTTTAAAGATAACTTAGCGTTACCTGAAATAATTACAGAATCGATACTAAAATTTTGATTGGGTTTGCAAAATAATTTTGCTGTAAAAGCTTCATTTTTTAAAGTAAAGCTATCTAACCAAACTTGGGCAAAAGGATAGCCATTATTTTCGTACCATTTTAATGTTTGGTTGTAAAGTGCTTTTAATTCGGTGGTATTCCAAGTGCGGTTTTGATATGGTTTTCGTATATCAAAAGCGTTAGGATTAATATTACCGTTTTTTAAGTCCGTGAATTTATATTGATTCCCTACCACTAAAACTAAGTTTAAGTTGTGTTTAATCCACTCAAATTTACTTACTCTACAATTAAAATAACCGTTTATTTTAAGATTGTTAACTACACTATCAACTTCTTTAATAACTTGTAAACTATCCCCAAAGTTTTTTTTATATGATATTATATTTTGTTTAGAAAAACCACTAATATTTAAACTATATTTTTTTTGCGCTATGGCGGGATTTAAGCCTAAAAATAAAACAAGTATAAAAAGTTTAATATTTTTTAATCTTTTCCTGTTTGGTGAAGATGCAGTATTATATTTTGTTGACTTAATTCCAAAAAAGAAAGAGACAAACCTTTTAAGGATACACAACAAAATTATTAAACTTACAATATTTACAAAGTAGAACAAACCATCAAAAATTAACCTTACCAAAAGAACGATTAATTTTACAATATGGTTTAAACTTATTAATTATTAATACCTAATTCTACTTTTATACTTTAAGAATCTTCATTTTTATAATACCTTTCAATATCTTTTTTACGGGCTTTATGCCTTTTAATCATCTGATTATGCAATA
>REAS01000136.1 GCA_004294495.1 Sphingobacteriales bacterium | reverse complement strand
GGTGTCATTTTTTTTTATTGGACACAATTTGTCCATCAAAAAAATGATTTTTTATTTACGCTAATATAGCACTTTTTTTTAAAAGCGGTTGCCCTGAAATATGATCATCCTTTAAAAAAATAAATATAAATATGAGTATTGTACTAGATTATTATTTAAAATTTTCAATTTTAAAACCTAATTTTTTGTAAAGTTAATACGGTTAATGAAAAAAGTATTTTAGCGTTTGATTATTTACTTAATGAGTTTACAGCCAGCTTTGTGTCTTTTGCGTTTTCCCTTTGCGTTCTTTGCGGCAAAAATAATTTTAAGTTTTACCGCAAAGAACACAAAGATTTACGCAAAGCCTTTTGCTTTAATACCCAGCTAATTTTATAAAAGATCCATAATTCCATAAAAAAAGATATTTTTTTTTAAATTTACTTACCAATTCCATAGAAATACTCCCTCCGAAACTTTAGTAATTTAGTAAGTTGATGTTGCATATTTGCAATAAACTGGCAATAAGCCATTATTTTAGATTAAAGTTTTTAGTAGTTGGAGGGGTTTACCAAACTTAGTATTTTTAGTAAGGTGCTTTTACCTGCACCGTTACGGCCAATAATGCCTACGGCATCGCCTTGGTTTATTTCAAAATTAATTTCTTTAAGGCTCCAAACTATGTCGCTTTCGCCTTTTTACTGCGGTCGTTGGTTTCTCCAATGCGTAAAAAAGGATCTTCTTTGCCACGTAGTTTAGCCCAATAGCGTTCTAAATCTCGGCTTATGGTACCGGTACCTATTTCGCCTAGTTGGTAGGCTTTTGATAGGTTTTCTACTTTTATTGCAACGCTCATTTAAAATAATAAATACAAATATAATGGTTCTTTGTGGCTTTGTGTGGGTAATATTTTACTTGTAATAAAATATTTTTTTGATAGGCTTTTTTTTCTTCTTTCTCCTTGATGAGAAAAGAAGCAAAGAATCAAGGCTTGCTGTTGTTTTATCGGGTATGCTCAATAAATTTTTAACAGCGCAAAGAAAATTTAAAAGGTAAAATTCAAAAAACCTATTATGCGTTTAAATTTTTTTAATTTTTAATTTTGACTTTATTAGGCCGTCCCCAATCCCACACTTGTTTAATGGGAGTGTGATTTTAGGTCTGTACCACAGTTTTTGACGAAGTATCAATATAATACAATGCAACCTATCCCCTTTGGAGAGATTGAGAGGGGATTTTCTAATTTATTGCGGTGGGCATTGTGTTCGGGTGGCTACTGGTAAAAATATAGATTTAAAATAATTGCAAATTAGGCATAAATTTGAAATCTTTAGTGTTATAAGTATAAAGTGGTATTTGATGTATTACGGCGGTTGCCCCAATTAATGCATCAGGAATTAACAAGCCGTGGCTGAGGTTATATTTTTCTATAAAATGAGTTGCTAATTTTGATATTTCCAAATTAATTTCAATAATATCAAAATAACACATATTTTTTTTGGTTTGGGCTAGTTCTATTTTATTACGCATACCTTGCAAATGTTCCATAACAGTAATCGAAGATATAACTACATTATCTAGTCCTATATTTTGCAAGCTATCAATAGCTTCTTTGCGTCCATTAAAAGCATAAATAAAAATGTTGGTATCACATAAAACCATTAATTAACAGTCTTATTTCTAAGAAAACCTTTTTTTCTTATGTTTTCTAAAGTTTGTGGGTTGTTAGACCAAATAAACTGTTAACATTTAAATTTTTATTGCCCTTGGTTATAAAAGGGTAAATTTCGTTATTTGAAGTAACTAGCTTAAAATCAACAACATTTAGGCTGTTAAGCAAAGTAGTTAACGTTTCTAATTCGGTTTTAATATCTATTTCAAAGGTAACTCTCATATTGTTGATATTTAAACAAATTTAATTGTTTTTTGCAAAATCTAACAAAAAATTTTATCTAATAAGTTATTTTTTTGAATTTATTGAATAAGATTTTTTTATCACTACATATCATAATTCAATAGCATATTTAAGGCGTGAACTTAGCTCACGTACTGTCCAACCTTCGTTGCTACACATAGTAATGTAAAATTCACGTTTTATGGCGTATTTTTGCTTTAATATTTCTAAAATATGGCTCCAACTCAATTGTGACAACACTGTTGTCAAAATGTTTTCTTCAGGAAAAAACACATAAAAACGCAACATTCTGTACAATGTACGGTATCCATATCCTTTGCCATATTTAGCCGATAGGTAAATGGAAAGGTTATTTATGGCTTGTTCGCCATATTCGGGCTTGTCATATTGAAAAATTTCTTCTTGTATGGTTTTACCAATATTCCAGTACAACAAAACCATACCTTTATTTACTGCACTAGCCACATAGCCTTGAGCAGAACTTATAAGTAGGCTAACCTTGTTAACTAATGGCTTATTTATATCTAAATTATTCATTTTAATTTATAAGATATAATACAGTAATGTTTACTCGTAATAATTTTTGTAAACATTTTTGTCTTAAACTAATAATTTTCAAAATTAATGTCTTTAAGGCTCCAAACTATATCACTTTCGCCTTTTTTGCTACGGTCGTTGGTTTCGCCAATCCGTAAAAAAGGATTTTCTTTGCCACGTAGTTTAGCCCAATAGCGTTCTAAATCTGGGCTTATGGTACCGGTACCTATTTCGCCTAGTTGGTAGGCTTTTGATAGGTTTTCTAATTTATTGCGGTGGGCATTTAAAATAATAAATACAAATATAATGGTTCTTTGTGGCTTTGTGTGGGTAATATTTTACTTGAAATAAAATATTTTTTTAATAGGCTTTTTTTTCTTCTTTCTCCTTGATGAGAAAAGAAGCAAAGAATCAAGGCTTGCTGTTGTTTTATCGGGTCTGCTCAATAAATTTTTAAGGGCGCAATTCAAGGCGTGGCAAAAAGTTGGTACTTTAAAAATGTTTGTGCAACACGCTGCGACTTGCTTTGTTTTGCTTTATGTTAGTTTCTACAAAAAATTTATTGGCATTCCACTCCAAACAACAGCTAGGCCATCGCCAATCGCACACTTGTTTAATGGGAGTGCAATTTTAGGTCTGTACCACAGTTTTTGACGAAGTATCAATATAATACAATGTTACCTCTCCCCTTTGGGGAGATTGAGAGAGGATTTTCTACTTTTATTGCAACGCTCATTTAAAATAATAAATACATGTGTAATACAATGTTACCTCTCCCCTTTGGGGAGATTGAGAGGGGATTTTCTAATTTATTGCGGTGGGCATGCTTGGTGTAATGGGGTGATTTTGTAAGAAATTATAAATTAATAATTTTAAGATTCTCAATCCTATTGAAATGTTTTACATTTAGGGTTGCTAATGAGAGATTGTTTGCTATTGTTGTTGCTGCAATAAAAATGTCTGCCGTTTCGATGAGTTTATTTTGAGTTTTTAGTTGTTTGTAAATCTGTACTGCTGAACTCGTAGCCTTGAAATCAAAATCTAAAACTGTGATTTGGTTAAATACATTATCCCAAAAATTTTTTTGTTGTTAGTTAGAACCTATATAAATTTCAAAAAATTTATTTGTGATGCAAAAATAATATCGTAAGTACTGTTTAGTCTTATAAGGTGTGAATTTTCTTTAATAGACTTTCTATAAAAATCAATTAAAATACTCGTATCTAAAAGTATCATTCATTTATTTCGCTTGTATTCCACATTTTTCTGCTTAGTAAATAGTCTTGGTATTGCTCATCCGACATTATAGGTCCATTATTCAACAATTCCAAAAATTCTTCTTTACTTCGTTTTTTTATAGGCTCTTCCAAAAAAGTAACAATTACTTCCATTTTTTGAGTGGTGTCTACTTTTTTTTCAAGTTCGATATTCCCGTTTTGGTATGTTCCTCTAAGTGCTAACATAAAATTTAGATTTTATTTTTCAAATTTACTGTTTTTTATAAAAATAATACAATTGTAAACTGTACCCTTTGGGAGATAGTGTGAGGCTTTTCTAATTTATTGCGATGTGCATGCTTTAATGCTAAATTACTAATGGGTAATGTTAATGGAAAATCCTTTATTTTTTAAATAATTTATACAAGAAAATAATTGGTTAATTAAAATATCATTTTTTTTATTAACGACCATAAATCTTCTAAAATTTCATCAATATTTTTTACGTAATCATGTGCTATATTGTTTCTATCTAAACGTAAGTTTAACCAAATGGTTACACTTTCTATAATTTCTAACTTTTCAAGCTTATTTAATACATCAATAAGAGCTAAT
Source organism: Sphingobacteriales bacterium (assembly GCA_004294495.1). Taxonomy (GTDB): domain Bacteria; phylum Bacteroidota; class Bacteroidia; order Sphingobacteriales; family Sphingobacteriaceae; genus Pseudopedobacter. Next base: position 10,949 of record REAS01000136.1, on the reverse strand, counting down.
TTTTCGGTGTCTTCACCAACATACTGTAATATAAGCTTAAAAAGTTTATCTCCCATTAAATCTTGCAATTTCGTAAAACGATAAACGTATTGGTCGGTAAATGCAATTTGCTCTATAGTAAGTGTATAATAAATGTCTTTGTTTAAACTACCCCAACCAATTATTTCATGGTATGCTGCTTCTAACCTTTGTTGATGTATTTGTGCAGTTTTAATAACGTCACCTAATTTCTCAATTAAATAGGGCGTCATAATTGGATACCTGTTTTAAGTGCTGTTGCAATAATTGATGATTTTATTTGCTGATTATCAAATAAAATATCTATTTTTTGTTCGCCCATTGCTAATATCAAGTTAACAATTAGCAAATTAATTTTATCACGCTGGTTTTGGGTGTTATTGTCTGTTGAAATTAGCAAATCAATATCGCCACCTTTTTTTGCATCATCAACTCTAGAGCCAAAAAGATATATTTTTGCTTTGGCACCAAAAATTAAAGCTGTTTGTGCTTTTATAATATCTATCTGAATATTGTTTAAACGCATATTTTAATTAAAAAAACAAATATAGTTAATTATAAAATGATGATAAAGCTTATTTTTTTAGCGTTTTCGTGATTTTATATGTGTAATATTTTACCTGTATACAAAATTTTTCTAATAGGCTTTTTTTCTTCTTTCTCCTTAATGAGAAAAGAAGCAAAGAATCCTGGCTGGCCGGCAAGCTGAAAGCCCGACCCCTTTTCGGGGTTATGCCCTAAACGGTATCTACAAATGTTTTCTCTACTTTGTTAAAAATAACAATCCCAAATAATAGTATTAAAAATGTGGCTAAACTGCAATAGCCTAAACTTTGCCAGTTAAAAGTGCCACTACCTAAGAAGCCGTACCTAAAGGTTTCTATAAGTGGTGTCATGGGGTTATATTCTATTATCCAGGCGTATTTTGGATATTTTTCTAATGCGGTTGATAGCGGGTAAATTACCGTTGTGGCATACATTAACAGTTGTACACCAAACGTTACCAGGAATGCTAAATCGCGGTATTTGGTTGTCATGGCCGATATTATCATGCCTAAACCTAAACCTAAACAAGCCATTAAAACCACAATTACTGGAAACAATAAAATATGCCAATTAGGGCCAAATTGGTAACCTGTTGCCAAATAGTAAATTACCAAAATTACAAACAATAGCATTTGTACGGCAAACTTCACCAAGTTTGATACTACAATACTTAATGGCATTATTAACCTTGGAAAATACACTTTGCCAAATATGTTGGCATTGTCTTTAAACACTGTGCTGGTTTTGGTTAAACATTCGGAAAAATAACCCCAAGCAGTAATGCCGGCCATATAAAATAGGGGTTGGGGCAAGCCATCAGTTGATATTTGTGCCAAGTTACCAAACACAAATGTGAATATAATGGTGGTAAATAACGGTTGTATAAAAAACCATAAGGGGCCTAAAATGGTTTGTTTGTAAAAAGAAACAAAATCGCGACGGACAAGTAAGCCCAGCAAATCTCGATAATGCCAAACATCGTTAAGGTGTAGGTTAAATAGGTTGTTTTGGGGTTTTATTTCTAAATCCCAGTGTTCGGTATTAGGCATATTTTGTAATAAAATTTTTTTTATTTGTTCTTTATATTGGGTGTATCCAAAATATTCATCGGTTTTTTTAATTATTTCGAGATGGTTAAAGGTTGCTTTTTTTAGTAATTGCATATTTATAGCGTTTACTAATTCGTTTAAATTATCGGGGTTAATTAAAGTACCCATTTCGCCATTACGCAAGGCATCAACCGAGCCATCTTGGTTGCCACCAATTACAGCTAGCCCACAAGCCATTGCCTCTATAAATACAATACCAAAACCTTCTTTTTTGCTAGGCATCACAAATACATCGGCTATGCCAAAATAGGTACTCACATCATCGTCATTAATAAATCCAGTTAACTTTACTTCATTTAAAACATTGTATTGTATTAATAAATTTTTTATGCGGTTAAATTCTGCTTCATCGTATTTACCAGCAATAATGTAACGTATGTTAGGGTTTGTTTTTTTAATTATTGATACGGCTTTAATTACTTGATCGTAACCTTTGTATTTTTCGAACGATGATAAGCGGGTAAGCGTTAACAAGGTTTGATGAGATGAGTTTATACCTGTTTTTTCTTCTATAATTTGCTGTGTTTTTGGATTAAATTTTCTTTTAAAATTAGGATCAACACAATTGTTTAATATGATACATTTTGCAGGGCTTACATGGTGTTTATTTACCATTACGCTTTGGGTGTATGCACTAACAGGTAAAACAAAATCGGCTTTTTTTAACAAGAGTTTTTTTATAAAAGTTAAGTTTCGCCAAACTTCGATACCGTGAACTTGCACATATACTTTTGTTTTGGGGGATAATGTTTTAATTATTATGCCTACCCAAGCTAAATGTATATGGCTAAGCATTACCACATTGCTTTGTATGCCTTTTATGGATGCATCTAAAATAAAGGCTAGTAAATTCCCATTATAACCTTTAAACCTACTGCTGCTTATGTATTTTTCGGATGGTAAATTGTCGTAAGCACTCATGGCGTTAAACCGTATGAGGTGTTGCGAACGTAAATCGGTGCCTACTTTCATTAACACACGGTTTACCTTTTCTATACCTCCAGTTGTGCTAAAGGTAGTTAAAGTTAAAAACAACACGTCTTTTTTTGGCAAATAATTTTCTATTTGTAATAAAGAAAAACACCTAGACCAATGCAAATTATTTTGTAAAAATTGCATGCCCAATTGGGCTACTTTAGAGTTAGGGTGGTTTGTAATTTTGCTTATTTCGGGGTGTTTTTTATTCCATTCTTGAAAAGGGAAAGTAAAGCCCATTTTTTTGCGTTTCCAAATATATTCGGGTAAAATATCCCTAAATGAATCAATTAAAAGTTGTTTACCAATTGGCCCCGCAAATTTAATTGCTGGGGCAATGCGGTGGCATAGTTTTAAAAAATCCTTATCTAAAAAAGGCACACGCACCTCTACACCGTGTGCCATACTCATATAATCGGTATCTTTTAGCAACTGCGAGCGCATGTAAATATTTTGCTCGAGCCAGCTGGCATAATTGCCCGGTGCTAATTGACTTGGCTTTACGTTATATTCAAAATTTTGGATACATGCTATAACTTCTTCTTGGGTAGCATCAATCAACTGGCTTATAACTTTTGGGGTATAAAAACCACGTAATGATAGGTAATCGTTATTTACATGGTTACTTTGCAGGTAAACTAATTTTCGTAATCGCTCATCCGATAAATGATCGGCAATTTTAAATAGCTTTATGGGTAGCTTGCGTAATCTGTCTAAATATTTAACACGTTTAAATGTGGGGTAGCCGCCAAATAATTCATCGCCGCCAAGGCCCGATAAAACTGCTTTTAAACCTTCTTCTTTTGCACAACGGGTAATAAACCAAGTATTTATAGCATCGCCGCTTGGCTGGTCGAAGGCTTTTTGAATGCTTGGTAAGGCATCCAAATAATTAGTTTGGGTTACTTTATAACTTTTATGCTGGCCACCAATTATTTTTCGAACCGCTTTTTGGTAGCTTTCTTCGTTGTAAAAACCCTCATCGAACGTTACAGATAGTGTTTTTAAATTTTGTTTTTTATTTTGAGCTGCTAATAAAGCTATTAAGCTAGAATCTATACCACCACTTAAAAAAACACCAATAGGTGCATCGGCAATTAAATGTCTATTAACGGCTAAGGTAAATTGGCTACATATAGCTTCAATAGCTTGTTCTTTGTTGGTAATCTCTTCTGTAAAAATTAAACTTTCGAACTGAGTTTGCGTATGTGTGTTGCTAGTTAAGTTGTAAGTTAAAAAATATCCTGGTTTTAGCTGATAAACATTTTTTAGCGTAGTAAATGGCTCGGGAATAAAGCCAAATGATAAAAAATAAATTTTCCAATCGTGGTTATCTTCACACCTAAAACCCGATTGGTAAAAAGCTTTAACCTCCGATGCAAAAACTAAACCTTCGGCTGTAGCCATATAATACAATGGTTTAATGCCAGCTACGTCTCGAACTAAAAAAAGTTGATTTTTGCTTTTATCTAACAGCGAAAAAGCAAACATGCCGTTAAACATTTTAAAAGCTGCGGTACCCCATTGGGTATAAGCCATTAAAATTACCTCGGTATCGGTATGGGTTATAAAGTTGTGCCCTAATTGTTTAAGTTGAGCTTTAAGTTCTAAATAATTATAAATTTCTCCATTAAAAACTAGTACCAGCTGCTCATTAGGTGATAACATGGGCTGGTGGCCAGCGGCACTTAAATCTAACAATGCCAACCTACGGTGCCCAAAAGCAACATGTAAATTACTATCAATATAATAACCTGCATCATCGGGGCCGCCATGCGCCTGTATATTAGCCATGTTTTTAATATGGTAATTTAAATGGTTAGCATCTAATTTAGGCGATACAATACCTGCTATGCGGCACATTTTTGTTAATAATTTTTGTTAATAATTTTTGTTTATATGTGATGACTTAGTTGCCTTTTTAATTAGCTATTAAAGCTTAAAATACACTTACTTACCTAAATTCGATTAATAAATATCGTTTTCGTGATGATTAGGGCGTTTCAACACGCTTTACGCTTTATCTTTTTTTATTTATCTATCCCCCCGCCCCCCGAAGGGGGAGATTCGGCGCAAAAAAGGATGCCGCTGCAATCGTTAACGCAAGAAATAGTTTACAATCATGATAATCAGTAAATTATATTATAATAAACAATCAAACTAAGGTTACTTACAAGTTGTATTTACCCTATTTTACACAGCTTCGCTTCTTCAATCACAGTGTGCTGATTTTTTTTTTCGAACTTACAAATTTTAAAACCTTAAAATAGTATTAAAATAATTTTTTTAAACGGGTATTACATAACCAGCAGGTATTTTTAACAGTATAGATTGCCCTAAAGCATCTAATCTTAAAATGAGGCGGTTTTGTTGTTGCCACATTACCATTTCGGCATCGTAACCTTTTAAACTACCCTCAATAATTTTAACTTTTTGCCCAATTTCTAATTTATTAAAACAAACTTCGGGCTCGTAGTTTTCGGTTAAAATTTTTTTTAACTGTTGTATTTGCTCATCGGGTATGGTGGCTAAAACGCCCGAAAAATATATAAACCTAACTGCACTTGGGGTTTGCAATACCAAATCGTACTCTTTTAAACTTATTTTTACAAACAGGTAAGATTTAAAAAGAGGTTCTTCGACCCATTTTTTCCTATCGCTCCATTGTTTTAATTGTTTATGTAAAGGCAAATAGGTTTCTATTCCCTTTTTAGTAAGCAGGTTGCAGGTTTTTTTTTCGGTTCGAGATTTAGTGTATACAGGGTACCAACTAAGGGGTTCTATAAACTTGTGCATTGTAATTAAAATGAACTAATTTGAAAAGTATTAGCTTTTTTTCCAATTTAAAATGGAACTAAATTTAATCATAGCAGTTCGCCACAAGCTTTCTTTAATATCATCGGTATAATAGCCTTGGCCATTAGTATGTACATCAGAATAGTAGTATCCATAATAATTATCGTTGTAAACGGATGTGTAGTATCTTGAGTACAAAGGTTGCAATTTGTAATCGTTTAGTACAATAAAAGAATTGTTTAATTTATATTCGTTTGATATTCTGTCGGGAATATTTGCTGCTGTAAATTTTGATTTTCCGGCTCTTACAACAAAAAGGTTAATATCGCTTAAGCGTAAAAGCGGTAAAGCATCCGAAACTAAACCAATTGGTGCAGTATCAAAAATAATGTAATCGTAAGTCTTTTTTAAATCCGAAATTAATTCTTTTAATCGTTCGGTATACATTAATTCGGCAGGGTTTGGTGGTACGTGGCCAGCAATAATTAAATCGAGATTAATTTGATTACTTTTTATTAAAATTTCTTCTAAGGTATTCTGTTTAGCTAAGTAAGTGCTTAGGCCTATTTTATTTGAAATGTTAAAAGTACGGTGAACTTTCGATCGTCTTAAATCGGCAGCAATAAGCACTACTTTTTTATCAATTAAGGCCATAGTACTCGCTAAATTTACCGAAACAAAAGATTTTCCCTCACCAGCAACTTCCGATGTAATTACTATTATTTTAGTGGTTTTATCGTTTGCTATAAAACTTAAGTTGGTTCTAACCGACCTAACAGATTCGGCAAATAAAGATTTAGGTTTTGCTATAGACAAAATTTGGCTACTGTAACTATCTAGTTTATACGGGTAATGCCTAATCATACCAATAATAGGGGTGGTTGTTAAACTTTCAATTTTTTCTTTATCGTATATTTTATCGTTTAAACTTCTTACTAAAAAAATAAAACCAAAACTTAAGCCAAAACCTAAAACCCAAGCCATTTGCCAAACCGATTGGGTATTTGGAGATATTGGACTGGTGTTAGGAATAGCTGCATCAATTAAAGACGCTCCTGGCAAAACAGATGCTTTACCAATTTGTGCTTCTAGTTTTTTTTCTGATAAATAGCTGTAAATTTTTTCGTTAATATCATAATCTCTTTGCAAACCAAAAAGTTGGCGTTCTTGTTTAGGTAGGCTATTTAAACTAGCGTAAGCCTTATCTAATTCTACCTTATTGTATTTTTTTTGATTAACAATACGATTTAAATTGGCTACTATATTGTTTTGAGCAGCATTTTGTAATACCAAAAGCTTTTTATCAATCTCTACAATTGGTGCAGCATTTTCTTTATAAGTTGATGCAAGGCTTAACCTTTCTTGTATAAGATTGTTAAATTGGGAAATAAGGTTTGCTAAAAGCGGGTCAACATCGCCATCTAAATTAAAGTTAAGGCTTACAGCTTTACCGTTTTTATACATTTGGGATTGTAACTGTTTAATTAACAACAGTTGCATTTCGTAGTTACGGTTTTGCGTTTCTAAATCAGTAACTTTAGATAATACACTTTCGGATGCGTTACTTAAATCAATAAAGTTATTGTCTTGCTTAAAATTTTTAAGTTTTTCGCCCGATGTTTTAACACTGTTTGCTAAATTATTTAATTGGGCATCAATAAAATCAATAATTTGTTTAGCCGATTGAGTTTTTTGGGCTAAATCTTGCTTTAAATAAACGGTAATTATTGCGTTTAAAGCATCAGAAGCAAAATAAGGGTTATCATCGGTTTTTGATAACATAGCAACCGATGAAAACTTTGCAGCTTCGGAAATCAACAATCCACTACTTAAACGGCTATAAAATTTTTCTTTATGGTTAAATCTAAAAGAATATTGTGTACCATTTGCTAAATTTTCTTTTTCTATATAAAATGATACACCGGGTAAAAACACAGGGGTGTTGTAAGCAAAATTTTTCTTAACTGTGGTGTTTCCTAATTTATATTCTAGCTCAAACTGCTTATCGTTAGCAACTAAATTTATTAATTTATCATAAAATTTTACACTATCTTGTTTAAGAATCTGTAATTTAAAAGGTTTTGCAGGGTACAAATCTGTGGTTCTAACCCTTCCCGAAATGTAGTAACTTACTTTATAATCTAAATAATTTACAGCATCTGTAATTACTTTTTTACTTTTGAAATTCCAACTTTCAGATAAAATTTTGTTGGTATAATTTCTACTCATTGAGTTTAACTGTACAAAACTGCTTAAATCTGATTGTTTTTCTTCAAACTTTAAATAAGCAACAGTACTGTATTGTTTTTGCTTGTACCATAAGTAAGTATACGCAAATAATAGTGTAAAAATTAGCGAAAAGGCAATCCAATACCACCTACTAATAATTATGCTAAAAAATTTAGCGTAATCAATTTCTTGCTGAACTTTTTTAGTTTCGGTACTAGTACTAGGGTTAATAGGTTGCGACATTATTTTTATTTTGTAAAATTATAAATCAAGAAAAGGGTATTTATAAGCGTGAGCCCCATACCTACAAGCACTTGTGTTTTTGTCATTTTATCGGCATTTTGGGCAGATTTTTTTGGCTCGGCATAAACAATATCGTTGTTTTGTAAAATAACTCTTTTATCTTTCATAAAATCAATATTGGTTAAATCAACCATTAAAATTTTAGGATTTTGCGGGTTTCCTCTAATTATTTTTAGTCTTTTGTTGTTTGCTGATAAATTTAACCCACCGGCTTGTCCAATCATTTCGGCCAAATGTGTTTGTTCTTTTTTAAGCGGGTAAACACCTTGGTGGCTAAATTCACCCAATAAAGTTACTTGTAAGTTATTTATAGATAATGTTATAAGCGGATTTTTTAACATTGATTTTTGATACAAAGCATTTATTTGTTTTTCGGCTGCTAACCTTGTGAGTCCACCGAGTTTAACGCTACCAATAACCGGTAATATTACTAAGCTGTCACTTTCAACTATGTAACCGTTAACTAAAGGTGTACTACTATTACTAAGCCCAGAAATTGAATTTACTCCCGAAATAAGCGCATCGTTTTGTAGGTTTTTTAAAATTAGCTCGTCTCCTGGCTTTATAACTTGCGGTTTGTTTAATAAACTGTCGCTTCCTTTTTGGATTTCAAATACGGGCAAATTTGCTGTATTTACAACATCTTTACTTACAAAAAGAATGTTTTTTTCGGTTCCACATGAACTTAAAACATTAGCAATTATTAAGCAGTATAATAATTTAGTAAAAAAATATCTCATCATTAGTTTTAACAATTATGCATCAATGATAGTAAATCTTTTTTGATTGCATAAAGCCAATCATTAAAAAATTGTTTTAATGAAAGCTAAATCAAACATATTAGAAAAAAAAAAAATAAAAATAAAAATTTTATTTTGTTAAGTTAGTGAATAAAAACAACTAATATTAAATTAAATATTTCATTTTAGCGGTATGAAAATTAGCCTAATTACGGTTTGCTACAATGCAGAAAGTAATATCACAGATTGTTTAAAGTCGGTAAAGTCGCAAGATTACCCTAATTTAGAATATATTATTGTGGATGGTGGCTCCAATGATGCTACTTTGGATATTGTAAATAAATTTTCAGATATTATTTCGATCTTAATTTCGGAACCCGATAAAGGTATTTACGATGCTTTAAATAAAGGTATTGCTGCTGCTAGTGGTGATATAATAGGAATAATGCATTCCGACGATTTTTTTGCCCAATCCAATATATTAACCGAAGTAGCGAAAGCTTTTATTACAAACAAAGCCGATTTATTATATGGTAATTTAGATTATGTTAACCGCATTAACATAAAAAAAATAACCCGAAGATGGCGTTCGCAGGAATATGACGACCAACTTTTTTTAAATGGCTGGATGCCGGCACACCCAACTTTTTACGCAAAAAAAAGTTGCTTTTTAACTTCAGGAAATTATGATTTAAGATTTAAATCGGCTGCGGATTACGATTTAATGCTTCGTTTTTTTTATAAAACAAATTATAAAAAGTATTTTTTAAATATTGTAATGGTTAAAATGCGTGTTGGTGGTAAAAGTAATGTAACCTTAAGTAATAGATGGTATGCTAATCGCGAAGATTATCAATCACTTAAAAAAAACCTAATACCTTTTCCTTTAAAAATTATATTATTTAAACCGCTTCGCAAAATTTGGCAATTTTTTAGATAGATTTGCAAAATATATTTTACCTTCTTTTAAAAACTACATAAATTTTTAGGTAAACCGTGTAGAGTCTAAAAATTGCACTTTTTGTTTAATGAAAGAATTTCTTTTAAACCATCAATTTATAACTTATTTGGGCATAATTTTTTTGGCTACTATTATATCTATAATTGTAATACCATCTATTATACATGTTTCTAAAATTCGTCATCTTTTTGATGATATGGAAACAGAGAGAAAGCATCACCTCGAAAGTATACCTCGCTTGGGTGGGGTAGCTATTTTTTGTAGCTTTACTATTGTTTCGCTTACATTCTTAAGCTATTCTGCAGTTTTACCAGCAAATTTTTTAATTACATCGTGTATTATTTTGTTTGCACTAGGCTTAAAGGATGATTTAGCTGGTGTAAATTCTTCCACAAAATTTAGTGTACAATTTGTTGCAGCAGCAGTTATAGTTTTATTGGGGGGAGTAAGTTTAACAAGTTTATACGGCATTTTTAATGTGTACGAAATAAGTTATCCACTTAGTGCCATTTTAAGCATAACCACAATTGTACTCTGCATTAATGCTTTTAATTTAATTGATGGCATTGATGGCCTTGCTGGTACAATTGGAGTTGTTGTAAATGCTACTTTCGGTATTTTGTTTTTTTATATGGGGCAGTTTGAAATTGCTTGTTTAGCATTTAGTTTAGTTGGTGCAATTTTAGGATTTTTAGTTTATAACTACTCACCCGCTAAAATTTTTATGGGCGACACTGGTTCGTTTTTAATTGGCTTAATTTCTATTGTTTTAGCAATTAAGTTTATTGAGTTAAATAAGTTTTTACCTACCAGCAGCTTACCGCGACCATTATTTTATTCCGCACCTTCAATTGCTATTGCCATTCTAATAATTCCTATTTTTGATACTTTACGTATTTTTATTGTACGTTTATTAAAGGGCAATTCGCCATTTGTGGCCGATAGAAACCATATACACCACCGCTTATTGCTTTTAGGTTTAAATCACATGCAAGCAACTTTAATTTTAATGTTGATAAATTTTTTCTTTATTTACTTAGCTTTACAATTAAGGTTAAAAGGAAATGTTAGCTTAATTACACTATTTACCGCATTAAGTATGATTTTTAACTATATCATAACGCTATTAATAAGTCAACATAAAGCAAAAAGTAAAGCAAATAAAAACCTTAATTAGTGTCAGAACGGAAACCCCTGAATTTTCTCACAAAACCCCAAAACCCTAAAATATCTCAACCGTTTAGACTGGGTTATCACAATAAATTTTTCTGA
>REAS01000035.1 GCA_004294495.1 Sphingobacteriales bacterium | reverse complement strand
AGAAAAAACCCTCGAAATCACAAACCTAAAAAATTGTACAATATGGTGTATAAAAGAATATAGATATTGCTTAAGTAAACGACATTGGGATATAATTTACTAACTATCCAATTGTTGGAAAATAAAAAAGCCTTTCAGATTTCTCTAAAATGCTTTTTGCGGCGGAATGGACAGCCTGTGCCGATTTTTCATCGGCAGGACTCGAACACGCAACCTTCCCGATAAAAATCGGGACGTTCTAAACCTGCTGGAATCCTTTTAAAACAAAAAATCCCCAGATAATTAAATCTGAGGACTTTTGCGGAATGGACAGCCTGTGCCGATTTTTCATCGGCAGGACTCGAACCCGCAACCTTCCCGATAAAAATCGGGACGATATAAACCTGCTGGAAATCCTTTAAAACAAAAAATCCCCAGATAATTAAATCTGAGGACTTTTGCGGAATGGACGGGACTCGAACCCGCGACCTCCTGCGTGACAGGCAGGCATTCTAACCAGCTGAACTACCACTCCGTTTTGCTGTTTCGTTTCCGTTACAGGACTGCAAACATAGCGTTTCTTAGTTGCAAAGCAAAATAAAAAACAAAAAAATTATATTATCGATCCTTCTTTCAATTTTTCGGCGTTTTCGGCAAACTGCAATGCATCTAAAATTTCGGTAAGCGCACCATCCATAACAGCCGTTAAATTGTATAATGTTAAACCCACACGATGCTCGGTTACACGACCTTGCGGATAATTGTAAGTACGTATTTTTGCCGATCTATCGCCTGTTGATACCATAGTTTTACGCTTGCTAGCAATAGCTTCGTTATGTTTTGCCAATTCGCGTTCATACAGCTTGCTGCGCAACATTTCCATAGCAATAACACGGTTACCCAGTTGCGAGCGTTCTTGCTGGCAAACTACAACAATACCACTTGGGCGGTGGGTAAGCTGCACCTTAGTTTCCACCTTGTTTACGTTTTGGCCACCCGCCCCACCCGACCGTGAAGTTTGTAAATCAACATCGGCAGGGTTTATTTGCACATCCACCTCTTCGGCCTCGGGCAAAACCGCCACCGATGCCGCCGAAGTATGTACCCGGCCTTGGGTTTCGGTATCGGGCACACGTTGTACCCTATGCACCCCCGATTCGTATTTTAAAACCCCATAAACATCCTCGCCTATCACCTTAAAAATAACCTCTTTATAACCACCATTAGTACCCTCGGTAACCTCCATAGTTTCGGTACGCCAGCCACGGCCTTCGCAGTAGCGGGTGTACATACGGTACAAATCGCCAGCAAAAATTGCAGCTTCATCGCCACCAGTACCGCCCCTAATCTCCATAATGGCATCTTTTTCGTCGCCCATTTCTTTAGGTATTAGCATTAACCTAATTTTAGCTTCCAGCTCCTCCTTTTGGGGCAGTAAAATGTCAATTTCTTCTTTGGCCATTTCCCGCATTTCTTGGTCCTTTTCGGTAGCTAAAATATCCTTATTGGCATCAATATTACTGCTTATGTTTTTGTATATAAAATATTCATCAACCACTAAACCCAAATCTTTATATTCTTTGTTTAGTTGGGCATAACGCTTCATATCTTTGGTAACATCGGGGTTGCTTAACTCCCGCTCTACATCGTCTCTACGCTGTTTTATAGCTTCTAATTTATCTAACATTTATTTTTGGCCTCGGGCTTTGGGGCTTCGGGCAACGGGTTTAATTTTTTAGCTTCGGGCAACGAGCTTTGGGCAACGGGCAACGAGCTTTCGGGCTTCTTGTTTCTTGTTTTAGGCTATTGGCTGGTAGCCTTCAGCATCTTGTTTTATATTTTGGGCGTTCCCCCCTTCCAAAAAAGGGGGGCGGGCTTTCCGCTCATAGTCCTCAAAAAGCTTCGTTGCACTTCGCTTTTTTGCGGGCTATCCGCTGCAATCCCTAACGCAAAACCTTTGCAATGGACTAATTTTTTTGTTACCAACTTAGGGCAACGGGCAACCAATTTTTCCAATACAAAATCTCAGGCTCGTGGCTACAAAGCTCGCAAACCTAAAGCTCGTTGCCCGTAAGCCCGAGGCTCGAAAGCTCGCAGCTTATTGCCACAAAGTTACTCCTTTTTCGGTTAAAATAATCAATTGTTGGTTGTGCAAAATCATATCTTTAAAACCTTGTTGGGGTGGAGTTTCTAAAATTTTGCTTTCGAAGGTTAAATAGTTGTAGCTATGTAGTTGTTTATTTTCTACATAAAATATTTGGTTGCCACTAATATCAAAACGGTTGTTGCAATTAAGTACTGCCGTTTTAAAAAAATTGCCAAACCTATCAAATATTTGTACGCCCGTTCCTAAATCGTTAATAAACAAGTATTCATTGCTATTGAACATAAAGTTAGCTTGCATGTTTAAGCCATCCCGCTGGTAAATATTGCTTGTATTTAAGTCTTCGGTAAAGTTGTTGCTTAGTTTTTTTATTTCTCGGTTTAAAGCATCGTACACCCAAAAACCATTGTTATTGGCCGTTGCCACTAAAGTAACCAACTGGTTTGGGTTGGTGCTAAAATTAAATTTACTAATCTCGCTTAAGTTATTGTTTAATACAATTAGTTGTTGGTAATCGGCATAGTAAAGTAAAACCCGCAGCGGGTCGCTTACATCAATTTGGTTAATATTACCATAGGCATTATTGGTATAATTCCATAAAAATTTGCCTTTGGGGTTAAATTTCATCACCTCGTTTTTTGGCGTTACTAAAAACAGGTTACCAAAATTATCAACAGCGGCTAAGTTTGCAGCCGTATCAATTTTAAAAATTAGCTTAAAAGGCTGGGCAATACCAGACTTGTTTATGCTTAATAAAATTAAGATAAGGGAAAATAAATGTTTAAAAAAATTTAGCCGCATAATTTATGTGGATTATATTTTTTAATGGTTTAGTTTATCCATAACATATAACTGAAACCAAACCGGTATTTGGTTGGTTTGAAGTTCTAAATCTGTACCATTAATAATTTGTGCAACCCAAGTTTTACTATTGCCCGAGTTATCAAAAATAAAAGCCCTATTACTATATTTAATTGCATCTGAAAGTAATGCAAGCGACCGATAATACCTTGAAACTACTTTTTTAGATGGCACTGAATGCCCACCACTTCTAACCCGGTGTTTTATACGAAGCAAATTAATGGCAGGGTCTTCGGTTGCTACATAATATAGGTATGTTTTGCAACCGTTTAATTGCGCATTTTTTAAAGTTTCAATTTTATCGGCCGATGACATTACGGTTTCAAAAGTAAATGATTGATGTGATGTTAGGTATTTTTGTCGCAAAAAGTCTGTTAATATAGCACTCATATACGAATCAAAGCCAATATTGCTAAAATCAATAAACTCATTTTGAACAAATCTAATTTCGTTAAAATAATCGCCCAACTCTGTTTTGGTCAGGGCAAACGCATTTAACTTTGCCATAAGAATAAAAAATATTTTAACTTAAACAAAATTAATTTAAGCACAATAAACCCTCTCGGGTTTATTACC